>NZ_BSNL01000019.1 GCF_030159975.1 Sulfitobacter pacificus | reverse complement strand
ACGAGTCCACAGATTGAGCAAGAGGTCCGTCCACCGGTTAAATGGAAATTTCCTCGACGAGAGAGGCAATTTCGGCCGAATCCACCCATGAAACTAAAGCGACACCAGTGATGAAATTAAACTGATTTTCAGCATATCTTTTCATGTCCGATAATGCAAACTTATTGGACGTAATAGAGAACAGCAAGGTGCGGCGGTTTCGACGCTATTTGATGGATATAAGCGCCGCACTGAGGTAGGCTTTCGGCATGACATTTACCCAATCAGACCTTGCTGACACTTCCGATACGCTACCCCGGATGCCGCCGTGGGTCACCTCTGCGCGCGCGGAAACCCTTGAAGATGTGGCGTTTTTGTCAGGGGCGGCACTGGCCACGCTGCATCTTGTGGTGGGGCGCGCGGATGTCCCCCACGCCTTGTTGCGGGACAGGCTGAGCCTGACCGCGTCAGAGGCTTGCATGCGTTTGCTGGGTCGACCCGAAAGGGCAGGGGAGCTTCGGGACGCAGTGCATCTGTTGCGACCGGGCGATCAGCCAGGTCCTGCGGGGGCGATCTTTCTGCAATGGCAGCGGGCGGCCGCACGACCCATCTCGGTGAAGGCGCTGCAGCGCGTTTTGCCTTCCGTAACCGCTGAACAGATTGCCACGTGGTTGGATACGGGGCGGGGTGGGCCGGTCATGCGCGCCGCGACTATTATGGAAGTGGTTCTGGCGGCGCATCCGCGTGAGGAGGTCATGGCCTTGATCGTTGCCGATGCCGTCTTGGCACAGTCTTTGGGATGGACCCACGTTCTGCCGCTTCTGGCGACCGAGTTGAAATCGCGCGATCTGCGCACCAAGGGCGAGGAGCTGCAGCTGGCCTGTCATACAGCGTTGGTCTCTTCGATTGGTGCGACGCTCCCGATTGCGTCTGACCTGACCCGTCGCGCAGCGCGCCTGCGGGCCGTCATCCCAAAGCTGCGAGCGAAGGGGGCAGCGGACGCGGTCGCGCTATTCCTGTCGAAAGATGCGCTGTCGCCGGCGATCGCTTTGACCGGTCGCACTGGCATGAGCGGCCGCGCGGCGCGGCGGCTCTGTGATCGGTTAGTCGCCTTGGGTGTGGTGCGGGAATTGACCGGACGCGACACCTCCCGATTGTACGGGGTCTGAAATGGCAAAGGATCGGCCTGACGCAGATGTTGACCGCGAGCTTGAGGAGCTACCGGTTGAACTGCGTTGGCGCGAGTGGATGCGCAGGATCGAGGCGGTGCTGTTTGCCTCTGCTTCGCCGGTGCCACGCGAGGATCTGGCGCGCGTTGTAGGGCAGGGAGCTTCAGTCGATCTGCTGATTCAGGATTTGCAGGTAGACTTGGCCGAACGTCCCTATGAGCTTGAGGCAGTCGCTGGTGGCTGGATGCTGCGCACGCGCGCGACTTATGCTGCTGTGGTCCGGGCTGCGGCGGATGTAGGTGGGCAGGATCTGGATTTGCGCGAGTTTGACGTCGCCGTTCTGGCCGCGGTGGCCTACAATCAGCCGATTACGCGTGATGGGTTAAAGGACATTTTTGGCAAGGAGATCAGCCGTGACGTGATTGGGCGGCTGCATGCGCGGGATCTCATTGCCACCGGGCCGCGCAGTCCCCGCAGAGGTGCGCCTTACACCTTCGTGACGACGGAGAAATTCCTCGTGGCGTTTGATCTCGAAAGCCTGCGAGATCTGCCAGATCGGGAGCAGTTGGACGATGCCGGGGTGGGCGTCATTGATGAATAATGCCTGCTGGGTCACAAGGCACGCGATCTGATAGTATCTTAGGTGAAGCAGGTAAGCGCGGTAATGATCGACAGAGATTACGTGTGTTTGCACAGCGCAGAAAACGTATATCTGTACATCAATAATGACATGTACGGTGCCGTTTTTTTCTTGATTGGGTTTAATATTCTAAAAATTTCACAACTCAAAAACCTAAAACGTGATCGACATTAAAGCCTAAATATACTACAGCCTCAAACCCTAATGACCGAACAGGTGGAGGGTTTGTGAGATGGCAAGTGCAGCGGAGAAATTGGCGGAGTCCTTGGAGGTTATCAGCGACCTTCAGTCAAAGGGTGTCATCGCTATTAGGTCTACCAATTTGACCAGAACTCATCGGGAACGATTGCTGAAAGCTGGATTTATAAAAGAAGTGATCAAAGGCTGGTACATTATGTCCCGGCCTGACGAACGCGTCGGTGAAAGTACCGCTTGGTACACCTCCTTCTGGGGATTCTGTGCCCAATACCTCTCGGATCGATTTGGTGAGGATTGGTCGTTGTCACCCGAGCAGTCCCTGAAGTTGCATGCAGGCGATACGGCAGTCCCGGTGCAGCTGCTCGTCCGAGCCCCGAAGGCGGGCAATATGAAAACTGACTTCCCACACAAGACCTCGATCTTCGAGACCCGTGCGACGTTTGCGATGGGAGACGCGCTTGTCGTCAAAGATGGGTTACGCCTGTTCTCAATAGAAGAGGCATTGATCCGCGTACCTGAAAATTTCTTCAAACAGAACGCGACAGATGCGCGGACGATCCTAGCGATTATACCAGATGCTTCTGCCCTCTTGGCGCGACTTTTGGAGGGTGGGCACACCAGTGCAGCAGGGCGATTGGCGGGGGCGTTTCGAAGTATTGGCAAGACAAGAATTGCCGATGAAATCGTCTCAACTATGAAAGCGGCGTCACATGATGTGCGGATGAGCGATCCGTTTGCGGAAAGCGTGACTGTCCTCAATGCCGGGCGGGAAACGTCACCGCATGTGCACCGCATCCGGTTAAAGTGGGAAGCCATGCGCGAAGCAGTGATCGCGCATTTTCCTGCCGCTCAGCCGATCACAAATGATGCCGAAGCCTATCTGACCGCGATGGATGAAATCTATGTGACCGATGCCTATCATTCGCTGTCCATCGAGGGCTATCGGGTCTCACCCGAACTGATTGAGAAAGTGCGCTCAGGAGGTTGGAACCCGGATGGGGACAAAGAAGATCTTGCGATGAAAGATGCACTTGCGGCACGCGGCTATTGGGAGGCGTTTCAAAGCGTCCGTGAAAGCGTGCGCGCCGTTCTTGAAGGTGAAGATGTTGGAGAAGTCGCAGAGCGTGATCTGACAGCATGGTACCGGGCGTTGTTCACGCCATCTGTGGGGGCAGGCATACTGAAGGCGTCGCAGCTTGCGGGCTATCGAAACGCGCCAGTCTACATTCGCGGCTCTCAGCATGTGCCGATGAGCGTCGAAGCCGTCCGTGAATGTATGCCTGTGTTTTTCGAACTTCTACGGGCTGAGACCAATCCTGCGGTTCGTGTAGTGCTCGGTCATTTTATCTTTGTATTCATACACCCGTTCTTAGATGGGAACGGCCGTACGGCTCGGTTCTTGATGAATGTGATGTTGGCTGCAGCAGGACAACCATGGACGGTGATAAAAGTCGAAAACCGTGCCGCATATATGGTCGCGCTGGAAGCCGCGAGCGTCCGAGAAGATATCGTGCCATTCGCTAAGTTTCTGGCAGATACGCTTAAGGATCAAGAAACAGAAGCGATAGGATAACAAGGGCAACGTAGTCGGTCCAAACCGCCAATTCCCAGAACTTGGGGCTCGTATGCTATAGGCGCAAACCGAACAAGCGAGCTGTCGCGAAAATCATGATATTTGCAACGGTCGGCACTGGCCATAGTAACAAGGCCCATAGATTGGTGCATAAATCCGGTGCGCAATGTTTTTGAATGATCTAAGATGTTCTCATGCTTATTGGCCCCATCGGAAGGTTTCTTCGTAAAACCACGCTAAGGGAGAACGGATCCTGAACACGGGTTACTGTGTGGCGTTTCTGATCACCTTGTAAGCTGTTGACCTGCCTATGCCGAGGTGTTTGGCGGCTTGTGAGACGGATTTTCCTGCGCCGACGAGGTCTTGGAGAGCTGAGATTGTTTCGGGCGGCAATGGCGGTCGCCCAGGGGCGCGACCATGCTTTCGGGCGTTGATCAGTCCGTCTTTGGTGCGCTCCGAGATCAGGCGGCGCTCGAAATGCGCAATGGCGCCGAAGACATGGAACACCAGTTCACCTGCGGCGGACGTTGTGTCGATCCGCTCCTCCAGGCTGATCAGATTGATTTCTCTGGCCTTGAGGTCATCGACCGTTTTGAGCAGTTCCTTGAGCGACCGACCCAGACGATCGAGCCGGATGACAGCAAGCGTATCGTTGGGGCGGGCCTGATCGAGTAAGGCAGCCAGACCGGGTCGGTTGAACGTCTTGCCTGAGATCACGTCCTCGAACACGCGTACCGCGCCGTGCTGTAGCAGTCGGTCTTTCTGGCCAGACAGATCCTGATCAGCGGTTGAGACCCTTGCATATCCGAGAATGTCGCCTGTGCGTGGCATGGTGTCTCCAAAACGACCGTTTTAGGGCCTGATTTCCTGTGGCCGCTCTAATCTTGGATTAGGACGGTAAATCTGTCTTTTTATCAGTCTCTATAATATTGGGCGTCTTCAAACTTGCAACAGCGTTTTGAGGACACCTTATGGCCCGCAGACTTCTTTCCTCCCGCGCGTATGCGGAACTCTTCGGGGTGCCGACAGATTCCGAAGCCTTGATCCGTCACTATCTGCTGAGCGGAGATGACATTGACCTGATCCGTACCCGACGCCGCGCCGAAAACCACCTTGGGCTTGCGGTGCATATTTCCTTGCTGCGCCACCCTGGCCTGGGGTGGGGCGAAGACCTTATGCCGCCCGCTGAAATGATCACCTGGCTTGCAGAGCAACTTCAGGTCGATGCTTGTTCTCTCGACGATTATGCCGTCAGGCGAAATACCCGGCACGAACACCATGCCCTCGCGATGCATCATTTGGGGCTGTCTTCCTTCGGGCCGGAGCATGTGCAGCAAGCAGAGGATATTGCCACGAGGGCCGCATTCGCGACGGATCACGGCGTCAATATTGTCGAGACGCTCATTGCGGCACTGCGAAGGCACCGTCTGGCGTTGCCGAGCGTCGGCACAATCGAGCGCCTCGCTTTGAAGGGCCGCGCACGCGCGCGGCGGGAGGCTGCCGCTGCGCTGTTCGACGCCCTATCACCAGAGCAGCGCGGCAGGCTGCAGAGGCTTCTGGTGAACGACCCATCCGTTGGGCAAACGCGGCTCACCTGGTTGCGCGGCTTTCCGCATTCGACGAGTCCCGCCAGCATGACCGCGCTTCTGGACCGTCTGAAATATCTGCGATCATTGGACTTGCCGCCAGACCTTGGACAGGGCTTGCACCCGGACCGGCTGCTCAAGTTCGCGCGCGAAGGCGCCGTGGCACCCGTGAGTTTGCTGAACGATTTTGGTGAGCGGCGGCGGATCGCAACGCTGGCGGCACAGATGACGGATTTATCCATCACGATCACCGACGCGACCATCGCCATGTTCGAGCGGCTGACCGGCCAGCTGTTCTCAAGATCCCGCAACCGCCAGGAGGAGGTTTGGCGTATGGGCAAGGCACGGGTCGGCAAGCTGATGCAGCTCTTCGGCGAGTCCATTGATGCCATGGCCCGCGCACAAGAATTGGGGCAGGATCCCTTTGCTGCGCTCGATGTAGAAATCGGTTGGGACAAGCTCTTGGGCACTCGAGCTGAAATCGCCGGCTTCGGGGAACTGGCCACCAGTGATCCGCTTTCCCTGGCGGCTGAGCGCTATGCCTATATGCGTAAGTTCGCTCCTGCTTTTCTTGAAGCCTTCCAGTTCAATGCCACCGATGCAGGGGATGAGCTCAAGGACGCGATTGCCTTGTTGCGCGACCAGAACCAGACCGGCAAGCGCAAGTTGCCGGATGATCCGCCCATGCCCTTTGCCGCCAAGCATTGGCGGTCGCTGATCGTTCAGGACGGTCAACCGAAACGACGCGTTTACGAAACCGCCGTTGTCTCCACCTTGCGAGACCGTTTGCGCGCCGGGGATGTCTGGGTCGATGGCAGCCGTGAGTATCGCCGGTTCGACAGCTATCTCATGCCCCGAGACAATGCCGAAGCCGCTATGCGGGACGCTGGCTTCGAGACCAATCCGGAGGCTTGGCTGGCTGATCGCCGGGCCACGCTGGCGAAACGCCTTGACCAAGTGGACCACGCCTTGAAACGCAATGCTTTCCCTAGTGTCCGGATTGAGCGCGGGCGACTGAAGATCACGCCACATGACGCGGTGACACCTCCCGCTGCAGTGCGTCTGGAGCGGGCGATTGACGCCGTGATGCCACGTATCCGCATCACGGAGTTGCTTTGGGAGGTGAATGCGCAGACGGAATTCCTCGACGCCTTCACCGATCTGCGGTCTGGCAAGCATCACGATGAGCCGGCTGCCGTCTTGGCCACGATTCTGGCCGGGGCGACCAATCTCGGCCTTGAGCGGATGGCCTATGCCTCATCGCGTGTCAGTCATGCGCAGCTGACCTGGGCGCAGACATGGTACCTGCGGCCAGAGACGTTCGCCGATGCCTTGGGCCGCATTGTAGACGCTCATCATGGCCTTTCCTTTGCGCAGCACTGGGGCGCGGCCGAACACAGCTCGTCGGACGGCCAATTCTTCTCCGCGAACCGGGGCAGCGGGGTCATCAACGCCAAATACGGGCCAGACCCCGGGCTGAAGATCTACTCCTTCCTGTCAGGCCAATACGGATCGTTCCATTCCAGTGTGATCGGAGCGACGGCAGGGGAGGCACCCTTTGTGCTCGATGGTCTCCTGGGAAATCCAGCCAGCTTTGACCCCCTCGTCCATTACACAGATACCGGCGGCGTGTCGGACCACGTCTTTGCTCTATTCCATCTGTTGGGGATGACCTTCGCGCCGCGTTTGCGCGATTTTCCCGATCGGCGGTTGGCCTGCTTCGGAAGCGCGAAGGCGTGGGCAAACTTGTCGCCCATCATCGGCAAGCCGATCAACGAAGAGGTGATCCGGCAGCATTGGGGCGACATCATGCGGCTCGCGGCCAGCATTCAGGACAAGTCTCTGAAACCGTCCGAAATCCTGCGCAAGCTTGGGGCGTACCGGCAACAGAACCGGCTGTATCTTGCCCTCGGTGAAATCGGCCGGATCGAACGCACGCTCTTCATGCTCGACTGGATCGAGAACGCCGATCTGCGCATGGAGTGCCACGCAGGTCTCAACAAGGGCGAAGCGCGCCACTCGCTGGCCAGGGCCGTATTTGCGCATTCACAAGGGCGTATCCACGATCGCTCTGACGCGGCCCAACAGAAACGCGCCATGGCGCTCAACCTCGTCATCGCCGCCATCACGTTCTGGAACACGATCTACATGGATAAAGCCGCCGGCCATCTTGCGAAGTCTAGCCCCTTATACGATCCAGCCCTCCTGCCGCATACATCGCCGCTCGGATGGGAGCACATCATCCTGTCCGGCGACTTCGACTGGCATTCCGGAGCCGCTGAGCGCAAAATTGCACGACCGTTAAACATCAGGCCAAACCGAGACGAAAGCTCGCGATCGGGTTCGCTAATTGTTCTCACTTAGCGTGGTTTTACGAAGAAACCTTCCGACGGGGCCAGTTTCGATTAAGTAATAACCCTTACGCTCCGTCAGTAATTGACCTGTTCGAAGCCGTAGTTTCCTTCATAGTCGCGCCAATCAACGAAAACTGATCGATGGTAAATACTCGGGCAATTGTACCCCCATCTTTCAAGGCCAATATGTGCCTCGGGTAGAGCTGCTGGAGCAGACCGAGCCCATGAAAAATCACCTTGGGTTCCATAGGTGCCAAGGTAAATGGTTGCGGATCGGTTGCAATCTCCGTCACGGCCAGACTCGTTTTGGCGTGCGTATCTAACATCGTAGACGCGGATTGAGCGTACAAAGTTGAATTCGGGGCCGCTGATGTCGATGTCAGCGCGGTCTTGGACCAACTGGAGCGCAAGTCCTTCCGGAAGCAAGTTCGGCTTTGGTCCGTCAAAATTCAAAACGGCATTTTCAGAAGGCAGAGGTTCGGTTGTAGGCGCCAAAAGCGGTCGCAGGCGATCCTGACTAGTGAACAAAATATCGTAGAAACGACCTTGATTATCCGACGGTGCAACTGGATCATACGATACGCCCATCGGGCACCGCCAAATCTGCAATGGCGGTTCAACAGGCCAAGGCGTGATCCGGCGGATGAATTCGGCGCGTGCACGGGCGCACGGAACTGATGCTGGCCAACCGCCAGAGAGGCACAGCAGTATTGCGCAGTCGATCTGGTAAGTTTGAGCCTGAACACGATTGGCAAGACCTACGGACGAACCAACAAGTGCAAGTACGACGACAATTGAGTATTTTCGAAATGAGCGAAGCATGTGAAGCATCCTATCGAGTAGGGTATAAGCAGCATAACTCCGTTAGTATATTATTACAACGTTAAATATATTATTGATAATGTTGCAACCAAGTAGAAATGTCACCCGGTCTGCAAAGCAGAAGTGTCACCAAATGCGCTGAGGGGAGCAAAGCCTGACAGGGCGGAGACCTCAATTATCGCAGCCCTGGCTGGCTTTGCTGGCCGCGTTTCGCTTGCGGTCTGCGAGGGTGTTCCAGCCGTTGTTGCGGCGTCCGTTCTTCTGGTATCCGTTTCTGGCACTTTCCGGGCGCACCTCGGCGCTGGCGGCGACCTTGTCCTGTTCGGCCTTGATATGGGCCAGCACTGCGCTGAGGTGTTTGTTGTCGGTGATCGCCGCGTGCGTGACGCGCTGCTGATGCGGATCGAAGATGGTGCAGGGCAGGGCAACGCCATTGTGCCGAACCTGGATGCGCCCGTCAGGGAACTCGTAGGTGTCGGCGTATTTACCGACCAAACCGCGCGTCAGATCGTTGACCTCCAGCCGGATGCGCTTGTGGTCGTACTTCAGGGTCAGATCCTTGCTGACATAGCGTTTGTTGCGCAGACAGAAGATCTCGGCCAGCCGATCCGGTGCGGCGTTCAACGCACGGTGCAAATTATCCGGACGGGCAGCGGGCTTGGCAAGCCTGTCGTTATAGCGTTCCATGAAGCCAGGAAGGAAGGCATTTGCAGCCTTCATGTCCGAGATGCCCGCGATGCGCAACTCTTTGACCAGGCGGTCCTGTAACGTCCGGTTCGCACGTTCCACGCGGCCCTTGGCCTGGCTGGTATTGGCGCACAATATCTCGATCTGCAGCTCTGCCAGAGCGCGTCCGAACTGGGTCATGCCGGTCATGTGCTCGCTGGGTTTTGGCACGCGAAAGACCGTGTGCTTGTCGCTGTAGAAAGCAACTGGGCGGCCGTGCGTCGTCAGATAGCGCTCCAATGCTTCGAAATAGCTGAAGGTGCTCTCTGACTTGACGAAGCGCAGTTCCATGAGCGTGCTGGTGGCATCGTCGATGAAGACGAGCAGGGTGCAGGGATCGCCCCGATCCTCGAACCAGCGGTGCTCCGAGCCGTCAATCTGTATGAGCTCGCCAAAGCATTCTCTGCGCAATCTGGGCTGATGAAATGTCCGACGCTGTTTGCGCGAGAGCCAAAGACCGTCTTCCTGCATCCACTTGCGAACCGTCTCGCGCGACACCTTGAACCCATGATGCTCGGCCAGCATCTCCGCCGCCAGGGTCGGCCCAAAGTCGGGATAGTTGTCTTTGATCAGCGACAGCGCGTAATCCCGTTTGGCTTTGTGGATGCGATTGTTCGGGGGCTTGCCGCGCGCCTTGTGCCGGATCGCCGACGCGCCATCCTGACGATAAAGCTTCAGCAGCCGGAAAATCTGCCGACGCGTCAGTGCCAGCATGTTCGCAGCATTGTCGACGCTCAGCCGTCCATCATCGACCTGCGCCAAAACCTCCACGCGCTTCAACTCGCGCTCGCTCATAACCACCCATCCCATGCCCAATCTCCCTCAGTCTCGGAAGGGAGAGTGACATTCCTGAATTGCTCATGGGTGACATTTTAGCTTTGCGGCTACATTGATAATAATACGCATAATCTATCTTATGTTAAATATAGCGTGGCAAGCCGGATACTAAGCAATTAATATTGGCTCAAATTGGCAGATTTTGCGGTAGCAGATCAAAATTATGTGGACCACTACATCGTCGTATTGATCATTCTGCAGCAACATCACCCGTTTCAAACGCCCCTTCGGATTGCCAGCGCTGCGCGACTTCACCCAAGGATTCGAGCACTTGGCGCAGATCGTCACCTCGTTCAGTCAGACCATAGGTAACGGCGGGCGGGATCGTTTGGGTCTGATCGCGCCAGATCACCCCGGCCGCCTGCAACATTCGCAACCGTTCGGTCAGAACACGAGTCGAAATTCCCGGCACTGCCCGTTTTAGCACCCCAAAACGTTGTGGCCCGCCGTCACTAAGGACCCAGAGAATATAAGTTGTCCACGGCCCCATCAGCAAGCGCAGAATGGAGTCCATGGGACACGCGGGCGGTGTTGTTTGTTTCATTTTGAGGTTCTCCAAGGGCAGTTACTTTTCAGTGCCTACTTTTCTTTCAAAACTAAGACGCTTTATAATACTAGAGCGAATAGCAAAACCTAGCAAGGGTGAGCCATTCGGAAGAATGCCCAGGCAAATATTACAAAAAAAGCGGACGTCGAAATGAGCGAAAAATCTGTGAAAATTACATACTGGGCGGCAACCGGGTTGGTTGCGTTGGTCTATCTGGGCGGGGCGACATTTTACATCACCGCGCATGACATGGTTGCGGGAATGTATGAGGGCTTGTTGAAGTACCCAACCTACATAATATGGCCGTTGGCCATCCTAAAGATCGTGGCGGCCGTAGTCATCCTTTGGCGCCCGTCGACGTTCCTGTCCGATTTCGCCTATGCGGCGATGTTCTGGCACCTGTTGCTGGCCGCTTCAGCGCATATAGCTGCGGGCGATCCGGGCTGGCCGCCGGCGATCATCGCATGGGCGGCACTGATCATATCGTTCCTGACGCAAAACCGGGTTCGCGAAAAGAAATCGCCCTACGGTGATTTGCTGAATAGCGCGGCGTAACCGGAATCTTAGCAACCATAGGCGGGCTGGATCGTCAGGCTTCGCTCGCAATAAAGACGAAAGGATGCAGTACATGACCCGAATGCCAACGATGTTCATTCCACACGGTGGAGGCCCCTGTTTCTTCATGGACTGGGACCCGCCAGAAACCTGGAACCGGCAGCGCGAGTTCCTTGCCGATGTGTCCGCGTCATTGCCGGAAGCCCCCAAGGCGTTGCTGGTGATTTCAGGCCATTGGGAAGAGCCGCAATTTACGGTGCAGAAAAACCCGGCCCCGTCGCTGTTGTTCGATTATAACGGGTTTCCACCTCACACCTACGAACTGACTTGGCCCGCGCCCGGCGATGTCGCGCTGTCCGACAGGGTGCAGACGCTGGTCGAGGCGGCCGGGTTCCCCTGCCCCGTTGATGAGGCGCGCGGTTACGATCACGGCGTGTTCATCCCGCTCAAGGTGGCCTTTCCGCAGGCAGACATTCCCTGTGTGCAGCTTAGCTTGCGAAGTGATCTTGACCCAACTGCGCATATTGCGGTCGGGCGGGCACTGGCACCGTTGCGAGATGAAGGTGTTCTGATCATCGGTTCGGGCAACACCTATCACAACATGCAAAAAATGATGCATGCGATGCGGGGTGGTGCAACCGATTCCGTGAACGGGCAGGAATTTGACCGCTGGCTAAGCGATGCGGCCACCCGCACCGATCCAGCAGAGCGTGATCAAATGCTGGCTCGGTGGGACGCCGCCCCTGGTGCCCGCGATGCCAACCCGCGCGAAGAACATCTGATTCCGCTGCATGTTGTCGCGGGGGCCGCCCTTGCCGACAAAGGCGTGAAAACGCTGGAGGATCACGTGCTCGGAGCAGTCGAAAGCGCGTTTACCTTTGGCTGAATCCCATCAGACGCTTGAACATCCAAATCCAACCCGAAAAATCGAGGAATACCCAATGACAAACATTCAAAACGGCCCTTTCATCGTCACCGGTGCATCCGGCCAACTTGGCCGACAGGTCATCGACAATCTGATTGCGGCCGGTGCCGGTCCGATCATCGCCGTCTCCCGTTCGCCGGAAAAGCTGGCCGATCTGGCTGACAAGGGAGTTGAGGCCCGCAAGGGTGATTTCAACGACCCCGCATCGTTGAGCGCGGCTTTTGCGGGTGGCAAGCGTTTGCTGATCATTTCGACCGACGATCTGGAACCAGGCAAGCGACTGGCAGCGCATAAAAACGCCGTTGCAGCCGCGACGAAGGAAGGGATCACACATATCGTTTATACGTCATTGACAAACCCGGTTGAGGAAAGCCCGATCACGTTCGCCAAAGATCACAGCGACACCGAAGCGCTAATCAAGGACACCGGTGTCGACTATACCATCCTGCGCAACAACCTTTACACCGATCTGGTGCTGATGGGTGGTGGGCAAAGCATTGGAATGGGGCAACACTTCGCCGCTGCCGCTGAGGGGAAAACCGGCTATGTTACTCGCGCCGATTGCGCCCGCGCCGCTGCAGCGGCCCTGATGCAGGAAACCGGTTCAAGCGTTTTGGACATCACCGGCCCCGCGGCGCTTTCCCAAAGCGACATCGCGGCCTTCCTGTCGGAAATCTCGGGCAAGGATATCCCCTATATCCCGATCTCAACCGACGATCTGGTCCAGGCAATGATCGGCGCTGGCTTGCCAGAGTTCATGGCAAAGGTTTTTGCGTCCTTCGACGAGGCGATGGCCAAGGACTATCTGAGTGTTGCAACGGGTGATCTGGAAAAACTGACCGGACAGGCCGGCCAGTCGGCGCGTGATTTCTTGATTGCCAACAAGGCGGCCCTGCTCACCCCACCGGCGCAATAAGGAAACCATGATGAAGCTTTACAACGCCAATTTCTCGCCCAACGCCCTTCGGGTGCGGGCGGTTGCCCTGGAACTGGGGATCGATCTTGAGATCATCGAGGTCGACATACGCGGCGGCGACAACCGCAGCGTGGAATTCCTGTCGATGAATCCCAATGCCAAGGTGCCGGTGCTGGCAGACGGCGATTTCGTGATATGGGAATCCCGCGCCATCAATTCCTATCTGGCAAGCAAGAAACCCGAGCGCGGTCTTTATCCTGACGACCCAAAGGCCCGGGCAACGGTGGATCAGTGGCTTTACTGGCAGACAATTCACCTTGGTCCGGCAATGCAAAAGTTGTCGTTCGAGCGGTTCCTGAAAGCGAAGTTCGGCATGGGAGAGGCGGATCAAAGCGTCATAGACGCCGAGTTGAAGAACGTAGATCAGTTCCTAGCAGTGCTGGAATTCGGCCTTGCGGGCAAGGATTGGATCGCGGGCGATCTTAGCGTTGCGGATTTCGCGCTGGCCTCGACATTCATGTACCGTGTGCAGTCTGATATCTCGCTTGACGATCTCCCGAACGTCGCGGCCTGGATCGAACGGCTTGAGGCGCGCGCTTCGTGGAAGGAGGCGTTTGCACCTGTTCGGGCCCTATTTGGCGTTTAGAATCCACGGAAATATCTGCGGGGGCGAGGTATTCGCCCCCGCCCCAAAGAAGGCCATATCGTGCAAATAGGCATATACACATTCGCAGAGTCGGGCGCCGATCAAGCTGGCAGCGTCAGCCCTTCCCAAAGGCTGCGCAATCTGGTTGAGGAAATCGTGCTGGCCGATCAGGTCGGGCTGGATTGGTTCGGCGTTGGCGAACATCACCGCCCCGACTATGCAGTTTCAAATCCTGCTGTAGCGCTGGCAGCGGCGGCTACACAAACCAAAAACATCCGCCTTTCCAGCGCCGTCACTGTGCTTAGTTCCGATGATCCGATTCGCGTCTTCCAACAGTTTTCGACGCTGGACAACCTGACCCAGGGGCGCGCCGAGATCATGGTCGGGCGCGGTGCCTTTGTTGAATCCTTTCCGCTGTTTGGTCATGCGCTGGATGACTACGACGGCCTTTTTGCTGAAAAACTCCAGCTTTTGATGATGGTGAACGAAGCCGAACACATAAGTTGGCCTGGCACAAAACATTTGCCTGCGGTCGATCATCAGGGCGTCTATCCACGTCCCTATCAGGACAAGCTGCCGATCTGGCTGGGTATCGGGGGAACCCCACAATCGGCGGTGCGGGCCGGCACACTTGGCCTGCCTCTTGCGCTTGGTATAATTGGCGGGGAACCTGTGCGGTTTGCGCCTTTGTTCGATCTTTACCGCTCTGCCGCCACCAAGGCCGGGCACGACCCGGCCATCTTTGAAACCTCACTGAATGTGCATGGGTTTGTGGCCGAAACCAGTCAAGCCGCCCGCGACATTTACAGTGGCCCGCATAACGAGGTCATGACCCGACTTGGCGCAGAACGCGGATGGCCCCCGGCAACCCGTGAACAGTTTGATACCATGAGCGGCCCCAGCGGCGCGTTGTTCGTGGGCGGCCCCGCAGAACTGACCGACAAGATCCTCGCCCATCATGAAATCTTCGGCTTTACACGGATTACCATTCAGATGGCGATCGGGCGGCTCGATCAAAAATCCCTGATGAACGCGATCGAGATCCTGGGAACCCGCGTTGCACCGGATGTCCGCAAGGCTCTGGGGTCCTAACCATATAAACCACAAAGGCTGGAAATGTTTGAACTGACGCCCCGCATCGGCCCGCGACCAGAGACTACCGATTGCGCGCCTCACGAGCAGGTAAGCCAAAACCCCGATGCCAGTACCTATCAAAAGCTCAAAGAGCGCGCATTTGATTTTCCCTTTGTCGAGCGTCGCCCCAGCATTATCTCTGTCCCCGGAGCCGAAGCTCTTTGGCTGGCACATGATCATGCCCACGGCTGTCAAGAATCTTTTATGGTGGGAAATGAGTTTGCCCATGTGCATCCGCATTATGACGGCTCCATGCATCTGATGCTGCCAATCGAATGTACGCTTGAACTGTTCGCTAAAGGATGGGGCGAGCCGCACCCGATGGCGGCCTCAGGCATGATCCCCGCAACCGCCGTCATGGTGTTCGCCGCGCGGGACACAGCCGAGATCGAAACAGCATTGAAAATCCTCGCTACGTCTTATGATTTCGCGCGTGGAAAACTCTCAAACCCCGCGTCGATCCGGCTGTGAAGCTGGCTCCCCCATGTTTCTGAACGCATTTAGCGCCCGAGCTGGCGCATTAAACCTGAGCAAAATCTGCGAACTTTTGAGCGGAGGACGAGGCGAAATGAGTTTCGGTCAATTTCAGATGTTCGTGACAAGTCAGAGTAGTTACACGTGCCAGATCGATACCGTGGGGTTTCGTGCCAATGGCACCGCAAAGAGCGTTAACCTCTCAGTTCAACAAACACGTTAATTCATCCGGAATCCAGTTCTTGCCGTCTAAAGCCGCTTGGCAATTTCTTCCAACATCACTTCGGTTGCGCCGCCGCCAATGGCCTGAATACGCGCGTCGCGAGACATCCGTTCAACCGGGGTTTCGCGCATGTAGCCCATGCCGCCGTGAAACTGAACGCAATCATACATCACCTTGTTGACCAGATCGCCGCAATAGGCCTTGACCATCGAAACCTCTTTGACACAATCCATCCCCTGAGCGTCTTTCCACGCCGCGCTGTAGACTAGTTGCCGGCCAGCCTCGACCTGGGCGGCGCGCTCGGCAAGTCGGTGACGGATCACCTGTTTGTCCCATAGAACACCGCCAAAGGCAGGACGATCCTTCACATAATCCAGCGTCAGTTCGATGGCTTTCTGCGCCTCACCCATGGCCATCGCTCCCAGAACCGTTCGTTCGTTCTGAAAGTTCTTCATGATGGCGTAGAAACCCTTATCAACCTCGCCCAGAATATGGTCGCCTGTGACACGGACGTTGTCAAAAACCAGTTCGGCAGTATCCGAACACAGCCATCCAGTCTTGTTCAGCTTCTTGCCGACCGAAAATCCCGCTGTGCCTTTTTCGACTGCAAAGATCGTGACCCCGCGCGAACCTTTTGCTTCGGTGTTGGTTTTGGCAGCGACGAAAAACAGATCGCCATGCACACCATTAGTGATGAACATTTTGGTACCGTTGATCACCCAGCCATTGCCGTCGCGGACCGCGCGTGTGCGCATTCCTGCCACGTCTGACCCGGCACCGGGTTCGGTTACGGCAACGGCACAGACGCTTTTGCCTGACGTGATACCCGGCATCCAGCGTGCCATTTGTTCGGGTGTGCCTATGTCGTTGTGCCCTAATTAAAGAGAATAGAGGCTAATTTTTCCCTGACTTTTCAATGGCTGCTTGTACCTCTATTTGTGGCATTGTACCTTTAATTAGGATACTG
>NZ_BSNL01000018.1 GCF_030159975.1 Sulfitobacter pacificus | reverse complement strand
TAAGTGTCTTATGTCCGATAATGAAACTATAATCCGGGAATGAAACAAGAACATGAACACAATAATATCAATACGTTAGTGTCCACTCATGGAACAAGAACGACAACTGGATTCACTGGAAAATGGCCTCAGAGGACGAGAAGTCGACATCATCAAACTCTGGTGCGTTTAGTATCGCCCAGGACGACGAGAGAGATCAAGAAAAAAGCGACGATATCTCCCTACCCGCCCACGTCGCGGGCTCAGGCAGCCTCGATCGCCTGGTCGATACCGCCCGCGACTATGCCCGCGCCGCCGCGTCCGACAACACGCTGAAAGCCTATGCCAGGGATTGGGCACATTTTACCCGCTGGTGCCGCATGAAGGGCGCCGATCCCCTGCCCCCGTCACCGGAAATGATTGGCCTCTATCTGGCCGACCTGGCGTCGCCGAACGGCCCCTCCCCTGCCTTATCGGTTTCGACAATCGAGCGCCGCCTGTCCGGCCTGGCCTGGAACTACGCACAACGTGGGTTCACGCTTGACCGCAAGAACCGCCATATCGCCACCGTGCTGGCCGGGATCAAGCGCAAGCATGCGCGCCCGCCCGTGCAAAAGGAAGCAATCCTGGCCGAGGATATCCTCGCGATGGTGGCCACCCTACCCTACGACCTGCGTGGGCTCAGGGATCGGGCAATCCTGCTTCTGGGCTATGCCGGTGGCCTGCGCCGTTCGGAGATCGTGAGCCTGGACGTGCACAAAGACGATACCCCGGACAGTGGCGGCTGGGTCGAGGTCTCTGACAAGGGCGCGCTGCTCACCCTTAACGCCAAGACCGGATGGCGCGAGGTCGAGATCGGGCGTGGTTCGTCTGAGCAGACCTGTCCTGTTCACGCGCTCGGGCAATGGCTACATTTTGCCAAGATCGACTTCGGCCCGGTCTTTGTCAGGACCTCGCGTGATGGCAAACGTGCGCTGGAAACCCGGCTCAACGACAAACACGTTGCGCGCCTGATCAAGCGGACCGTACTCGACGCCGGCATCCGCTCAGAGTTGCCCGAAAAGGATCGTCTCGCCCTGTTCTCTGGCCACAGCTTGCGCGCGGGCCTTGCCAGTTCGGCCGAGGTCGACGAGCGGTACGTCCAGAAACAGCTCGGGCATGCCTCAGCCGAGATGACCCGCCGCTACCAGCGCCGCCGGGACCGGTTCCGGGTGAACCTGACCAAGGCTGCGGGGTTGTGACGCGGATTAGAGGCCTTCGTTCTTCAACGCCGTCAGCGCCGCCACATGACGAGGCAGATCACTGCGAGAGTGCAGGATATCGACGATGACGACCTCGTTGTGCTGGTCCAAAAAAACCAGGAAATGCTCCCCTGCCCTCGTAAACCGCAAATCCGCAGCTTCGTCTACCAGAACCGCACAGCTCCGGCTATGCGCCTCGCAGTTCAGGATCGCCTGACAACGGTTGAGCAGTTCCGCCTCGTAAAGCTCTGCCTGGCGCAGCCCAAAATTCTCGATCGTCCATCTGGCGATCTCGGTGAGGCTGGCTTCCGCACGACGCGTCAGCCGGAAGGATCGGCTCATGAAGACGCGCGGGCTTGCCGAAAGGCGCGCCGGATCGCGTCTTCTCCGCTACCCTCGGCAAATTTGCCGGCTTTGGCCTGCGCCAATCCCTCAAGCAGCCCTTGCCGGATCCCGGTGAACTGGGCTTCTTCCTGCTCCAGCAGCCGAAGCCCGGCGCGCATTGCTTCGCTCACATTCTGATAGCGTCCGGATGCCACCAAGGCCTGAACCAGCTGGTCCTGGGTTTCGGTCAGAACGACATTGCGTGTCACCATGAGACGAGCCTCCTTGAGTTGGCAATATATGCCAATGAGGGATTTGGTCAATGAGTAAGCCCTCGCACCGTCGTCTCCAAACGGTCGTTTAGTAACGGCATATGAAATTGCAATCGGCCCCGTTTTCATGCCCCTGATAGGCTATGCCCGCGTTTCCACGGAGGATCAGACCCCCCTGCCCCAGTCTGAGGCGCTGCAATCTGCGGGCTGTGCCGAGATCTTTGAAGAGCACGCCTCAGGCGGCAATCGCGCGCGTCCTGTACTCGCGCGTTTGCTCGAACGCGTCCAGAGCGGCGATACGCTGGTCGTTGTGCGGATCGACCGGCTTGCGCGATCCCTGTCGCATCTGCTGGAGGTGATCGAACGTCTGGAGGCCAAGGGAGCTTTCTTCCGCTCGCTGCAGGATCCAATCGACACCGCCTCCCCTCAAGGAAAATTCACATTGCAGGTTCTGGGCGCCGCGGCCGAGTTCGAGCGCGCGCTGATACGTGAGCGGACAAAGGCCGGGCTTGCCTCTGCGCGCGCCAAAGGGCGCGTTGGTGGCAATCCTGGGCTTCGCACCAAAGACCCCGCCGCGCTGCGCAAGGTGCGGCTGGCACGACAGGACGGCTACATGGAGCGCCTGAGCGAAACCGCGCAGGATTGGGTGCCCCACGTGCGACGCCTACGGCCGGATATGGCCTGGGAAGATGTTTTGCGAATCATTAATGGCCCCCTGCCCCACGACCGGCACTGGACCCAAAGCCGCCTACTCCGTGCTGTGAAAGCCTATGTCCGCGACGGGTTTCTACCAGATGAAGTGCTTGGCCGCGCCGGACGCCGCGAAACCGATGACCGCCTGCCAGCTATCGTGGCTGCCATCAAAGGCTCGGACCCCGAAATCACACTGCAGGCGATCTGCGACCGGCTAGAATCGATGCGTGAGCGCACCCCTCGAGGCCGTACTAGCTGGCAGCCTTCCTCTGTGAAGATGCTGCTGGAGCGTGCTGAAAAGCTGGGGTTGCTGAGGTCCGCGCACTAATCGCAACCTTGTAAATCTTCCACGCCATGGAACGATTGCATTGTTGCAGCGCACTTTGCGGGCAGGTGAATGGGTTCACGAAGCGCAACAGATGTTCCACGCGCAATCCGTCGTGCATTTCCCCGCTCCAAAATGCTGGCACCCGGCGATCAGTGGGCCAGACACAAACGCCGTACTATAGACAGATAGATGATATGTCTCTGCCGGGGCGCAACCTACCTAATGCGTTTTGACCTGCAAACCCTCGACCGGGCACGAACCTGTGGTGGCGTCGAGTAAAGGTACGGTGCGCTCCCAACGGTTTCGACTTGTCTCCAGTAGCTGACAATCGATTTAGCCAAGACCGGGACAATGATCGAGGTCCCTGCCCTAGTATTTCTCGACGACGGTTCCTGAACCTGGATCTTCGGAAAGTATCAGCCATGGATCATTCTACGCGGATCATCTGAACAACAAAACTGGGCGCAATTTGCCCTCAGAGAATCGGTGACGGGAGCCATAGGTTGTGCTGAAGCAAAAACGTGGTCCGCGGTTGCTTTCCAGTGGTCTTCGAAGCCGTCGAGTGAGCGCATCGGCTTCTTTGAGTGCTGAACTTATGATCCCTGAACAATCTCTTGAACCCAGAATGTCACGGATCGCACCTCCTCCTTCTATGATTTGGTCTCATCGGATAGGTCTCGCGGTTAGGTGAGGCGTGGTTGAATTGGTCCTGTCTACGCTGTGCTTTGTGCCGGATACTGTTCCCGCGACGCGAGAAGCCGCGATGCCCCCTACCCTGCTGGGGATCATTGACGCCTCAGACAACAGGGCCTTGTGCATCCATGCGCATGAAGTGCGTTTGATCTGATCGTTTGGGCCCGGCACCCAAGTATCAATGTAGCTTTGAATGTCGATCCAATTGGGCCTTGGGTTTGCCGTAAGTCTGTCGGTGCGTTGTCCGATCCGGCCTGAGTTCGCTGTATCTCTCGCTAATCGGATTTTCGGTCAAGACACCATTGAGAAACCGTGCGCTAGCGACACCCAGTCTGCGCCAGATGCACTCGTGAACCACAATTTTGTGAGTGCTGTTAACAGCTGTTAACTCTAGAGGGTGCGTGGCTTCCCTAGTAGACCTTTGGTCCGACAGCACAATTTGTGGATAAAATCCTTGACTTAACATGGTGAATCACGGCCATTAGAGTCAAGTTGCGCAAATAAGCGCGTTCGAGCAGAGAAATAGCAACCATGTTTCAGACGGCACCAATCGAAGCGGCGTCTCAATCCGAGCTTACAAGCCAGATGGCGGCGCGTCTACACACCGCGCTCACGACGCATCTTCAACAAGCCTACGCGCCCGATCAACGCAAGAATTTGAGACTATTCAGCGCTACAGAGACTGCTGATCTTCTAGGGGTGACCGGGCAATTCTTGCGCAAGTGCCATAGCGACGGGTCCTTGCCGGAGCCTGAAGTAATCAAGAACGGACGGCGCTTCTATTCCGGTGATGAGATCCTGCAAGCGCGCCATTTCCTGGAGGCAAGCTCTCGAAAGCCGGGTAAGTATCTTCCTGGGCGTCGCGAGGGTGACAAGCTTCAGGTTATTCAGCTGATGAACTTCAAAGGTGGATCTGCAAAGTCCACCTCTGCGATCCATCTGTGTCACTACCTTGCTTTGAGTGGTTACCGGGTGCTGGCGATTGACTTGGACCCACAAGGGAGCCTCACTGGCTTTTGCGGGATTCAAACTGAACTGGAGTTTGAAGGCGCTTCGATTTACGACGCACTTCGTTATGACGATCCAGTACCGATGTCGGAAGCTGTTGTGGAAACCTATTTCCCTGGATTGCACTTGGCACCTGCCCGCCTTGTGCTGAGCGAATTTGAGACTGAAACAGCGGTCAATGCAGGGCGCGGTGTTGCGTTCTTTGAGAAGCTCAGTCTGGCGATCCAGTCCGTTGAGAGCGACTACGATGTAGTGGTGATCGACAGCCCGCCAGCTCTCGGATTCTTGACTTTGACCGGCCTCTACGCTGCGACCTCGGTCATCGTGCCGATGACGCCGAGCATGCTCGACCTTGCTTCCACCCAGCAGTTTGTCGAAATGACTTCTGCTTATCTTGGTGTGATCGAGGACACGGGCGTCAAACTCGATCATGATTTTTTCTCCTTCCTCATCACGCGGGACGATCCGAGCGATATCCCAAGTCAGCAGATCGTGAGCCTAATGCGCGCTCTGTTCCAGGATCGTGTCGTTGGGGCGACCGGACTACGTAGTACGGCTATCGGCGACGCATCGATGCTCAAGATGTCGATCTACGAGGTTGCGCGCTCCGAGATGACAAGGTCGACCTATGATCGCGCAAAGAACAGCATGGATGCGGTTGGTTCGGAGATTGCGGGAATGCTTCAAAAGGCTTGGGGGCGGTAATCATGGCAATGGGTAAAAACAAAACCGGCATCATGGCTGCGATAACTGCGGCGACTGAGGGGTCGAAAGACGGGGCTTCTGATAGAGCTCATCGAACATTGCCGAAAGGAACTATCGGCTCTGTTCGTGCGGGTCTCGGCGGCATTCAGGAAATCGACGCCAACTTGATCCTTGCTTGGGGTCCGAAAGACCGACTGGATATTGAGTTAACAGCTGTTAACAGCGCCGCACCGAATGAATCGATCAAGGATCTCGCAACCAGCATCGCTGATGCCGGGCAGCAAGTCCCGGTGCTTCTACGTCCTTCGAAGGATCGTGACGGGCATTTTGAGATCATCTACGGCCAGAGACGAATACTTGCGTGCCGCTATCTGGGGATACCAGTGCGGGCTCTGATACGGACGCTCGATGATACCGATGCATTGATGGCGAAAGGCCTCGAAAATGCCGGCCGCGCGGAGCTGAGCTACTATGAACGTGTCCGGTTCGCGCACGCGATCCTGGAGCAGGGCTACTCGCGTGCGGAGGCGTGTCAGGCTTTGGCTATCAGCAAGAACACTCTTTCGCAGCTTGAGCGTATCAATCGGCTAGTGCCCTTGGCTGTCGGTGAAGCCATCGGCGCAGCTCCAGGGGCAGGGCGCCCGAAATGGACCACACTCGCAACGGCGTTTGAGAAAGTACAACTCTCGGAGGAGGGTGTTCTGGGTGTTCTTGGTCAATCTGGTGATCTCGACTCCGACGGACGGCTGGACCTCGTTCTCAAGGAAATTGGCAAGCGAGGTAAGCAAGAACGATCTGTCGAGGAGCGCTCGCCCGTTCCCGGTGTGCAGATCAAAAGTGGTAAATCGGGGCTCTCAGTCACCGTCAAGCGGGCAGGGGAAAACACGAGATTCGCGAATTGGCTGGATCAGAATCTGGACCAGCTCATTCAGGATTCCTTCGATCGGTTCCAATCAGAGAGCCACGAAGGATAGCGGCGGTTAACAGCTGTTAACCGCCAAAACAGAGGCAACGAGCAAAAAGGAGAACGGCACCAAAAAGAAAACCCTCGAAACCGAAGTCCCGAGGGCTGCTGCGCACAAGGCGCGATTTGTTTTCACACCACAATCCTAGCAGCCCGCGAATCGCTAAACAACGAAAAACGTCTTCGGGCGAACAGGTTTTCTGTGCCTAGCTAAAAAATGAAAAAATTCAATGATGCTCCGCATGGAGCGACTGGGACAGTCATGCCTCAGAACGGTGGAGGTATGTCCAATATCAACCAACCCTCGGGGTGGCGCAAAGCGACGGCCGGACTCGCGGTCGCTGAACAGCACGCACAAGCTGGTGAAAGAGCAGCCGTGCCCAAGACACGGGCCTTTGTTGCCGTGAAACGCGTTGGTGCGCATATTGGCCTCAAGGCTGGCGACGTACTGCTTCTCGACACGCTTGGGGCCTTCACTCGGGCCCAGGACTGGGAAGAGGGGCAGCGTCCGATCGTCTGGGCGTCCAACTCTTACCTGATGGAGCAAACAGGCTTCTCGCTCTCGGCGCTCAAGCGCCATGCACGGCGCCTGGCTGAGATCGGCGTGATAGCCTTCAAGGACAGCCCCAATGGCAAGCGTTGGGGCAACAGGGACGCAGAAGGCCGTATCATCGAGGCCTATGGCTTCGACTTGTCGCCGCTCTCGGCTCGAGCCGAAGAGTTTGAGCAGCTACACGCAGAACTGCAGGCCGAGCGCGAACTCTGCCAGCGCCTGAAGCGCCAGATCACGGTTGCGCGCCGAATGATCCGCGCCAGGATCGAAGCGGCCCTCAGCGGCGCTCTGAGAGGCCCCTGGACACAGCTCTCAAGCCTCTTTGAGGATCTTTTGGACCGCCTCCCACGCCGGAACACGGCCTCTGAGACGCTTGCGCGGCTTCTGGAATGGTTCAGGGAGCTCCAGGAGCGTGTCGATGCGACCTATCTCAAAGCAGCTCGAGCGGATGAAGTTGTGGAAAACACGCCGGCAACCACTGAACAAGGGCTTCAAAAGACTCAAGAAATGGACCCCAGGGAGGTCATTTCTGATCCTCATATACTAATTACAAATCAACTTAATCCTGTAACCTGTAATTCCTCAGAAAAAGAGGAAGCGGCGAGCGTGGTGCCAAATGCGCCACCGGAAGAGCGAGTTGATAGGGAGTTGGAAGATTGGGTGGCCGAAACGCGCAAGAAGCGCGGGGCAGCTCTTGATCTGCCGACAGTCATGCAAGCCTGTCCTGAATTTGCGTCGTGGGCGCGCAATATGGGCGGATATCTGAAGGATTGGGGCGATCTGCACCGTGTTGTGGGGCAGTTGAGGCCGATGATCGGCGTTTCTGAACACGCCTGGAACCTCGCGCAGGACCGACTTGGGCCACAAATCGCGACTGCGGCGCTGGTTCTCACGTTCGACAAGCATTGCGCCGGCGAAGTGGCGTCACCGGGCGGATATCTGCGTGGGATGGTCGAGAAAGCCGGGGCAGGGGAGCTGCATCTCGAGCGCAGCTTCTATGGTCGATTGAGCGGGCAGGCTGCATAATGGGATGGGGACGCAGTTTTTGCACGTTGAGAGTTCCAGGTGGGGCATGCGGAGATTGCCGCCTGTATTCTCCGCAGATTTTGCGGCAGTTATTGTTGTCTTGACGAGATTATGCGGTATAATCTCCGCAAGGAATGCGCAAAATATGACCTACATTCACGAAATCACTGACTGGCCGCAGTTTTCTTGGGACAAGGCCAAGCTGTCTTCACAACTTGCCGCTGTCCGCCACCGACAAGGCAAGCTCTTGGGACGCATGGAAGGCCTTGGCTTTGATCTTCGAAACGAAGCGATGTTGCGAACTCTCACCAGTGATGTCGTCAAGAGCAGCGAGATCGAAGGCGAGACGCTCGACAAAGATCAGGTTCGGTCGTCTATCGCAAAACGGCTGGGGCTCGAAATCGGCGGGCTGATCCCGTCTGATCGCCATGTCGATGGGGTCGTCGAGATGATGCTGGACGCGACGCAAGCGTATGACCAACCACTGGACGCAGAGCGATTGTTCGGCTGGCATGCCGCCCTTTTCCCAACCGGGCGAAGCGGAATGACCCGGATCACCGTGGGGCAGTGGCGTGAAGGCCCTATGGAAGTTGTTTCAGGACCTATGGGTCGTGAACGCGTGCATTTTGAGGCGCCGGGAGCGGCACGGCTTGATACAGAGATGGGGCGGTTTCTGACCTGGTTCAATCAGGTCCCTGACACGGATCCTGTTATTCATGCCGCAATTGCACATCTGTGGTTCGTCACGATCCACCCCTTCGACGATGGCAACGGGCGCATTGCGCGTGCGATCGCGGATATGGCGTTGGCGCGATCCGAACGCAGTTCACAGCGGTTTTACAGCATGTCGACCCAAATCCGGCAGGAGCGGAGCGCCTATTATGATATGCTCGAGACGACGCAGAAGGGCGGGCTTGATGTCACCGCCTGGCTCAATTGGTTCCTCAATTGCCTCGACCGTGCTTTTGATGGCGCAGAGATCATTCTGGAGGCCGTGTTTCAAAAGGCGCGGTTCTGGGAGAAATACGGAACGGCCAACATAAACGACCGCCAACGGGACATGCTTAACCGCCTCCTCGATGGGTTCGAAGGAAAACTCACGACGTCGAAATATGCGAAGATAGAGAAGTGTTCGCAGGACACCGCATATCGCGACATCCTCGACCTGATCGACTTGGGAGCACTTGAGAAAGATGACGCTGGTGGACGTAGTACCAGCTATTCCCTGTCAGCGAAGTGAAGAGGCTTGTCGCATCCGGTGCTCAGGACAAGCACCGCTAGGATATGTCAGACAGTCACCAGAGAAGATTTCCGATCTGAGGCTTGCTATAATTCATTGATATGAATTGTAAAAATAGAACTCTTAGGTGTGGCCTTGCCGATGTCCGTTGCCGATCCTGAGTTTCTGCGTGCAATGAAGAAAACTGGGGCCGTGCCGGCCCCTGAAGTTCTTTTCCCGGGCTGGTGGGGCCGGGAAAAGTGAAAGTGTCCTTCGGGTTTTGTGACTGACGGATGAGGGCCTTTGGGGTCCCTCGGACGGGTCCGGGCCGGGTTCCGGTCTGTCTTTCCTGATTAAGGGCATTCCCATGCAAACAGGTGTCTTGCGCGTGCTGCGCGCGACCGCCGCCTCCTGGTGGCGGCACAAGGAACTGCGCCGAGCTGGCCAGCTGGAATTGGCACGGCGGCTCGAACGCGAGACCGTGTTGCGCGATCTCGTCCATCTCAGGCAGGCGGCGACATTGCCGAACGCCCATTTGATCTGCGGCGATGGCGGGACATTCATCCATTTGGGTTGGACCACAGTGTCGACCTTCGCGCCGATCGAGCGCTTTCCCTTGGCCGCTCTTGCGGTCGCACGAGGCACGCCGTTCATCGATATCCGACCCGTCACCGATGTCATCGCTTTCGCGAACCTCCCCCGCGTAACACGGGGAGGATCGGTCGACCCTGAACCTTGGGGTCCTGGCCGGGCCGTCTCTCTAACCACGTACATCGACATGGTCGAAGAGCTTGGTGCCAGGATCGTCAACGATCCACGCGCCAGTCGGCCAGCCTGATCACTATCCCCTCACACCAACACTCGAAAGGAGGCCAGCCATGGCCCGTTCCCGCACGCCCAAATTCGATGCCTCCGAGGTCATCACAAACGAAATCATCCGTATCATCGAGCGCGGTGTCCTGCCGTGGCGCAAGCCCTGGACCGCCGGTGGCAGTTCCCGCCCGCTCCGTCACAACGGCGAGGCATATCAAGGCGTCAACAACTTCCTGCTGACCATGCGGACTGTGATGGCGGGCTACAGCTCGCCCTACTGGATGACCATTCCACAGGCCAATGCCCTGGACGCCAAAGTGCGCAAGGGCGAGAAGTCCTCCGTGGTGGTCTACTATGGCCAAAGCCGGAGGCAGGGTGAGGGCGACGAGGCGCGAGACGATGGTGAGGCAGATGGTGACGAGGCCCGCGTCTTCCGTTTCCAGAAATCCTATCGCGTGTTCAACGCGTGCCAGATCGAGGGGTTGCCGGACAGCTTCCATCCCGAATCGGACCCGGTACCGGAGCATGCACCCGCTGAGCCCATTCCGCATATGCAGGCTTTTTTTGATGCCATCGATATCACTACCGTCTTCACGGGTAGCGACGCCTACTATCTGCCGCCGGTTGACAAGGTTTACATGCCGCCGATTACGCGGTTCCAGAACCCGAGAAATTTCTATGGGGTTTGGGCCCATGAACTGGGCCATAATGCCGCGCTCCGGTTTATGCCGCGCCGACCCTTACAACCTGTTGCGTTGCGGTTAGATCGGCGCAGCATATCGGCATAATTCAGAGCGCTTCGAGG
>NZ_BSNL01000017.1 GCF_030159975.1 Sulfitobacter pacificus | reverse complement strand
CGGAATTGCGCCTGCCTGCACGGTTGATCGAGGAGGGAGATCTCTCCGAGGCGCAGCTGGAAACCATCATCATGGCACATGATGCCCATGGGCGTGATCTGCCCGGTCGGTTTACCATCGATGAGGACCAGACCAAGCTGACGCGCGCCGATGATGACCCGAATGCACGTGCCTATCGCCTTGGCTATTTCCTCGGCGACGGCACCGGTTGCGGCAAGGGGCGCGAATGCGCGGGCCTCATCCTTGTCAACTGGCTGGCCGGGCGCAGAAAGGCGATCTGGGTCTCCAAATCCGCCACGCTTATCGAGGACGCGATCCGCGACTGGACCGATCTCGGCGGCTCGCCAGCCGACATCCAGCCGCTCTCCAAATGGAAACCGGACCAGCCGATCCCGATGGGCGACGGTATCCTCTTTGTCACCTACGCCACGCTGCGGTCCGCGGGCAAATGCGGCACCACGCGACTGAGCCAGATCCTCGCCTGGATGGGTGAAGACTTTGACGGCGTTCTTGCCTTCGATGAGGCCCATGCCATGCAGAACGCGGCAGGGTCCGAGCAGGGCAGGGGGGTCAAACCCTCCCAGCAGGGCCTTGCTGGCCTGCGGCTGCAACTGGCAGCACCCCGCGCTCGCGTCTTCTACATCTCGGCCACGGGCGCCACGAGCGTGCACAACCTGGCCTATGCCGCGCGGCTGGGGCTCTGGGGGCAGGGCCCCGAATACCCCTTCCCAAGCCGCGAGAGCTTCGTTTCTGCGATGGAAGCCGGCGGCGTGGCTGCCATGGAGGTGGTCGCGCGTGATCTCAAGACGCTCGGCCTCTACACGGCGCGCGCCCTCAGCTTTGATGGCGTGGAGTATGACGTGCTCGAACACGCGCTCACTTCGGCCCAGATCGAGATCTACGACGCCTATGCGGGCGCGTTTCGGACGATCCACCACAATCTCGAAGCGGCGCTGACGGCGACCGGCGTCAACGACGCCTCGGGAGAGACCAATGCGTCGGCCGCACGCGCCTCGGCCAAATCCCGCTTCGAGAGCACGAAACAGCGCTTCTTCAACCATCTCCTGATGGGCATGAAGGCTCCAAGCATTATCCGCGCCATCGAGGACGATCTGGCGGCGGGCAAGGCTTGCGTCATCCAGGTGGTCTCGACGGGCGAGAGTCTGCTGAAACGCCGGCTTGAGACGATGGATCCCGAGGATGAACTCGTCGAGGGTGCCTTGACGCCGCGCGACTATGTTCTCGGCTACCTCGAACAGGCCTTCCCGATTCATGCGCAAAAGCTCGTGGAGATTGACGGCAACATGGTGGCGGAACCTTTGCGGGATGAGACCGGCGCGCTCGTTGTCACGCGCGAGGCGCTCGCCCTGCGCAATGCGGCCATG
Source organism: Sulfitobacter pacificus (assembly GCF_030159975.1). Taxonomy (NCBI): domain Bacteria; kingdom Pseudomonadati; phylum Pseudomonadota; class Alphaproteobacteria; order Rhodobacterales; family Roseobacteraceae; genus Sulfitobacter; species Sulfitobacter pacificus. The sequence continues at coordinate 8,219 of NZ_BSNL01000017.1, read as the reverse complement.
CTGGAGTTGATGACGCTCGCCCCGATCCCCTCGGCGCTCGATCAGATCCTCTGGGCTTTTGGCGACGAGGCCGTCGCAGAGGTCACCGGGCGCTCCATCCGCCCTTTGAAGGCCGAGGATGGTCATCTCTTCATCGAGAAGCGCGCCGCCAGCAGCAATTCGTCGGAGACCCAAGCCTTCATGGACGGCGAAAAGGATATCCTGATCTTCTCCGATGCGGGCGGGACGGGCCGATCCTACCATGCGGCGCAAACGGCGAAGAACCAGAAACGGCGGCGGCACTATCTTCTGGAGCCCGGCTGGCGCGCGGATGCGGCCATCCAGGGGCTCGGCCGCACGCATCGCTCTGCCCAGGTCAGCGCGCCCTTCTTCCGGGTCTGCACCTCGGATGTGCATGGCGAGAAACGCTTCACCTCGACTATAGCCAAACGCCTCGACCAGCTGGGGGCCCTGACCAAGGGCCAGCGCGAGACCGGTTCGCAAGGCATGTTCCGCGAGGAGGATAATCTCGAAAGCCCGATCGCGCGGGCGGCGCTGCGTGGGTATTTCGCCGATCTTGCCGCCGGGCGCGCCGAGGCGATGAGCTACGAGAACTTCACCGACTGGACGGCCCTGCGGCTGATCGACAAGGACGGGGTGCTGCTTGAGGAGCTTCCCCCGATCCAGCGCTTCCTCAACCGGGTTCTGGCCCTGCCCATCCACATGCAGAACGCCCTCTTTGCCGAGTTCATGCGCCGGATCACCGATCAGACGGAAAGGGCGCGCGCGGCAGGCACGCTCGATCTCGGCGTCGAAACCCTGCGTGGCGAAAAGATCGAACAGGTCTCCATGGAGGATCTCTGGACCTGCCCGAAATCTGGCGCCGTGACGCGGATCATCGGGCTCGAGGTGACGGACCCGGTCCACGTGCTGTCGGCGGATGACGCCATATCGCGCAATCCGGACAAGCTGCCGATGGTCAATCGCGCCTCCGGTCGCGCGGCGCTCATCTCGGCGCGGCCCATGCAGATGTATGACGAAGACATCGTCACGCTGATGCGCAAGGTTGTGCGGCCAAACGGGTCGAGCTACCTGGAGGAGGCGCGGTTCACGTCTTCGGCCTGGGAAGACATCGAAAGGCCCGAGTTTGCAAAGCTTTGGGATGCCGAGGCAGCGTCCCTGCCAAAAACCACCACAACCAAGCTCTACCTGCTGACCGGGCTCTTGTTGCCGATCTGGAAGGACATTCCGACCACCAATGAACGCATCTACCGGGTCACGCCTGACGGGACGACGGCGATGATCGGGCGCACGCTGAGCGAAGAAGGGGCGGCAGCGCTGCGCGCCCGCTTCCTCGTCTCCAACCCGCAAACACCGCAGGAGATGCTGACCGCCGCCCTCGGCACCACCGAACCTGTCGATCTGGGCCGGGGACTGACCCTGACCCGTCGCCGGGTCGCAGGCGAGATGCGCCTCGAGCTTGGCGGCGCGGACAAGGGCATGATCGAAGGCCTCAAGGCCATGGGGTGTTTCACGGAGATCATTTCCTTCCAGCTGCGGGTGTTCCTGCCGCATGGGGACGGGATCGACACGGGCAGCATTCTGGCCCGGATCGTGGGGCAGGGGCCTGCTATCACGGCGGACCAAGCCGCCTGAAAAGTCAAAGCGGGCTTTCGGTCGGGCGTCGCGGATCTGGATTTGACCGGTCTGCGCTTTCCGGGCGCGCGCAGACCAATGCCACGCCCGCTCCCCCCAAATTCAGACAAGAGGACAGACCCATGACCAATCCACAGATCGACTATGCCGCAATGGCGGCTCAGTGGCGTGCAGAGCGCGAAACCACCTTGAAGGCGACCCGAGCGGAACTGCTCGCGCAACTACGTGCGCTTGGCATCAACGAGGTCGCTGCCGAATACGAAGGCTATGGCGACTCCGGCAATGTCGAGGATGTGACGGTGCAGCCTGCAGAGATCCAACTGCCGGAGCCGCTTGCCACAGAGGTTGGCGACTTCGCCTGGTCGCTGGCCTATCACCATCACCCGGGGTTCGAAAACAACGAGGGCGGCTACGGCACGCTGACATGGGACATAGCACTAGACAGCATCATCCTCGATCACGCGGACCGCTATGTCGAATGCTCGCACAGCTATGTCGAGGGTCTTTGAGATGGCCCATCCGCTTCATCATGCTGAAAGCTCTGCCCGGAAATTCGGCGGGGTGCCGTCTGACTATCAGTCCATACATGACTGGTTCGATGCCTCGAAAGAGCACCTCGCGCTCTTCACGCACCGAGCCATGCGTCACCATGCCCAAGGGCTGTATGAGGCCGAACGTGTCTTCGGCCTGTCCCTGACCAATAGAGCAGGTCGGGACATTCCCGTGCGCTGGATCGGCGAGCAGCATATCCGTGAAGACTGCCAGGGCCGCATTCCGAGCATGGCGGACTGGCTGCGACGGATCCAGCCTGAGCCATGGATGGCAAATGGCCACATCGACCGGCATGTCGGCAATGAGCCCTGCGGCGACCCAAGGGTTGCCTGGGCCTCCGAGGTCGCCGCCGGAAGAACGGTTCTTGGCCTGAAGGATTGGATGGCGTCGCGCGCGACGCAAGCCACGCAAAGCGCCTGACAGCTCTCGGCCGTTTGCCAAACAAATCTTGCATGGAAGCCCGGTCGGAAGATCGGACTTCTTGCGTCGTTTCCCCACCATTCTTCTTAAGGAGGTTCGCATGACACTCGAAGACATCAAGGCGGCCGTTGATGCCGGCCAGACCGTGCATTGGGCCAATACCGGCTACGTTGTCCACAAGGACCGGCTCGGTCAGTACCTCATCACCTATGTGCCGAATGGTAGCTGCATCGGTCTGACCGACCGGGGCGGGCACCGGTTGAACGGAAAAGAAACGGAGTTCTTCGTCGCGCAATCGAAGGACGCCGCAGAAAATCCGGGCAACCAATCAAGACCAGACGGGCAGGGGAGGGGCGTAGCACCCGGAGGCGCGGGGGCATTCCCACTCGGACGGCAGCTTTGACCCGTGGGCGGGGCTGAAAGGAAAGCAGGCTTTCTGATTTGTGATCCCTCAAGGGGTCGAGAAAGCAATCCCGGATGCGTTGGCAAAAACGTCAGGCACCGGCCAATCCAAAAGGAACCATCCCATGTTCGCAGGAACCCTCACCCGCAATGTCGAGACCGCAGCCGCCGAGTACACCGGCATGATCCATTCGACGCGCTTTGACATCGCCATCCAGCTCGAGGCACGGGCCAAGATGTCCGCTCGCAGCCCGGATTACGACGTGACGGCAGTCAACAAATCAGGCCGCAAGGTGCGTATCGGCACGGCCTGGAACGAGACCGGGAATACCAGCGGCAACCCCTACATCTCGATGCAGATCGATGTCGGCCTCGGCCCGTTCCGGGTCAACGCGGTGCAGACGAAAGAGGCGCGCGCGGCCCAGAGCGGCGAATTCGAGATCATCCCGCTGGTCTCGAACGGCCTGATGAAATCCGGCTCGATCTCGGGCGAGCTCACCGCCATGGACGCTGACAACGCCTTCACCGGCTACATCGCCAACATGATGTTCGATCTGGAGTTCATGCTGATCGAGAACAGCTACAAATCCGAGGAGACCCACCCCGATTACCGGATCGAGGTCAGCTCGCCCCGGGGCACACCGATCCGCGTTGGCTCGGCCTGGATGGCCAAAAGCAGCCGCACGGGCAATGACTACCTGTCGCTGCTGATCAACACGCCTGATGGCGACCTGCGCGTCAACGCCGTGCAGAACGAAGAACAGCGCGGCGGGCAGACCTTCTCGATCATCCCGTTCATCGACAGCGGTGAGCAACCGCAGGACGCAGGCGCGGGGCTGTCGCTGGTTGCCTAATCGGCGCGCGAGGGGGAGACGATCTGAACCGAAAGGGGAGCCGTGGGACCACGGTTCCCCTTTTTCCATGTCTGGGTCAGTCGAGCGATCGAATGGCGATTGCATGAGGCGGTCCGATGTAGATGCATTGTCTAGATTGGAAGCGCTGCACAGGGTCTCCAATAGAGTCAAACTTGCACAACCGCTTGAGCGGCAATTAGGGCTTCGACAGCTACTTGAACCTCGGCATAGAGTTCGGTGTCCAACCCTTCCGCATCAATTTCTATGATTAATGCATAGCGCACAGAAGGCAAACCTTCGGCGAGAAGCTTTTTGGATTTCCACCATCCAGTGACTGGGTGAACGGCCAACAAGTTTCGCCTTGCGAGATCTGATGCCTTGCAAGTCAGTTGATCGATGTGCAGCGATCCGACATGGCGCCGATTGCTACCGTATTCCCAAAGATCATCCTCGTCGTTTGCGGGACCGTCGGGCTGTTCGGCCGCCTTGCTGATCCGAGCTAGGAATTGGGCTTCGTTCTCGCCGGCGCGATTGAGTTGGAACCGCAGATTGTGGGATGCGTAGCGATAACGAACGCCGCGTGAGGCTTCTGACGGGTTTGGAGCAATAAAGCTGCTTAGCGCCACCCGCAAGGTAACGTCGGCATTGCCGAGCGCGCGCAAAGCCTCAACGGGCCAGGGTAGTGCGAAAAGCTTCAACTCATTGTGGACATCACCGCCGGTCTTTTCGGAGATTCCGTAGGGTGTAATCGTGTCTTCCACGATGAGTGTCAGCGCGTTCGACGCGCTGCGGCGGGCACGGGCCATGTCCGGAACGCCAAATCCATAGCGCTGAAAAAGCGGCATGTAATGACCTTTGTTCGCTTGGGCCGGCAAATGTGCTCGCATCTGCTGAGTCCAACGCGCGGAAGACACATAGAGACCACGGACTGTCTCGGGCCAAAGTGTCGGATAATCCGACCAGAGTTCCGTTACATCCTTCGCTGCAAGCGCTGTCGCAGCGCTGGTGTCGAAGGTGAATGTGAAAGATCGGACCGGATAATTATGGTGCGTCGAAAGGAGCGATAACCATCCGTGCCGCATTGGCGGAGGCATGGCACTTAGCGCCCAGTTTCCGCCCTCAAGGACAACGTCCGGCTTGTTCGGCCAATGGGACGACCACGATGCAGTTCTCGAAGCTGGCGATAGATCGCCGAATGGTGCAAGCGCTTGGGCCGGGTCTCCGTTTGGCAGTACAGTCTTCTCGGTAAAGGCTCCAACAGACAAAACATTCCACGCTTGGGCAGGCGACTCGATCTCGTTGTCTTCGTGATCGCATCGGTCGAGGTAGTTTCCGGCACCAAAGGTGAAGTTGTCGGTATTCCCTGCCGAAACCAGCACCAGGCGCTGCTGTCTGAGTCCACCTGAAACACCGGCGGCAAGCTGATCGACTTCCGTCGACCACGAGGTCGGGGCACCGTCGTGCGGCGTGTCCTCACCCGTCGTCGTCGTCATGGTGAAAGTACGGCGTCGGGGACCAACCTGTTCGACCGCATTGATCGCCTGCCTGGTCACCGCGCCTAGGAGATGATGCGGGTTCATGCCGGCATCTGGCAGGAGTTTGACGGATTCCAGACGGTTCATGACCATAACTGGGTTCGCCTGATGAAGTTTTTGCGTCAGATCGCCAAAGAGCGCGAGTCCTCCCATCTGCGTTCCATGGCCCTTCACATCCTCCAATCCCCAAGCCGGATTTGCGGCATGTCGATCATCCACGCTAAGCGCCGGCTGAATCAGAGGATGCGCCCGACTGACACCAGTATCCAGGAGCGTAACGTAGCCAGCATTGGGGTGATCCGAATAGGTGGTCCGGCCTGAAAGCTCATCAACCCACTGTGCCTGTTCGACCACCGGCAAGCCGTCAAAGAAATCTGCAGTGATTGTCGGAGCGGCAAGTGCGCGTACGCCACCCAGTCGCCGGACGGCTTGGGCAAGCTGATTGCGATCGGCCTGGACGACCACCACTGTATCTTCGGGAAACTCCAGCCGATCCGCGCCCACAGTCACACCATAGTTAGGCGCTGCTGCAACGAAGGCCTCGGTCATTTGGGGCTCGAGCCAAACCTCCCAGACTGCCGCAATATCCGCCGCGGGAAACTTGCCCGGCGGGCTGCGCCAGAGGGCACGCAATCCCGCTTCCGTAATGGCAGTGACGCTTTGAACCAAGTCTGCATTCTTTGGTCGGCCCAGGATGAATTCACCATCTTTTTCGCGATCAGGCGTGTCTTCCGTCCGAAACTGGTCGACCTTCTTGCGCAGGTTCTCAATACCCTTGGCTGTTGCAAACACCGTCGCACGCTCTTGGGCGCCACCTGGAATAGGAAAATCTTCGATGCGGAGAAGCATAAGGCCACTGGCGTCTAGGCTATCCTTTTTCAGGCGCTCGTCGATACGGGAGCTGATTTCGAGATAAACGCCGGGAAGCTCAGTGGCCGAAATATCCGGCAACGCGTCGATGGCCTGAAGCAGCGCTTGGGCGTGCGCAGCGCGATTGGGGACATCACTTGGTCTTTTGGACCCGCCCCTGCCCTTTGCCTTGAATGGGCGAGGTTGTCCTAGATTGCGAAGGTGGAAGTGTGGAAGCTCTCGTGCCATTGTCATTGGTCCCTAAATCTTGGAGCGACCGTCGGCGTTCGAGGGCGTCAAGCAAATCCTGTGTCGCAATCTTGTCAGTATCATTCAAAACCGCACGTCTCGCGGCATCTTCCGCCGCCGCCACAATATCGGCCGTTGAGAGGCCAGTGGCGACATCCGTCACCCGCTTCCATCCTATTCGATTGAACGAGAAACCGATCAGACGGCGTTCGAGTGCCTGTCGGATGGCGGGACCATCGGGCATCACATAGGGCAACACGAGATCGAAGCGGCGCAGCACGGCGCGGTCAAGAATTCCCGGCAAGTTTGTAGTGGCGACGACGATCGAAGGCCCTGTGTCTTCATCCAGGAACTGCAAGAATGAGTTCAGAACCCGCCGGGCTTCGCCGACATCGTTCTCACCGCCTCGGGCCGCAGCCAAAGCGTCAATTTCATCGAACAGGTAGATACCGCGTGTCGTCTTGATGGCATCAAAGACCATCTTCAATTTTTGCGCCGTTTCGCCCATGAACTTCGTTATTAGACCGTGGAGCATGACCGAAAATAAGGGGTACTGCAGCTCCCCGGCCAGTGCTGACGCACTCAGTGTCTTGCCGGTACCGGGAGGACCAGAGAGGAGAACGCGCCTCCGCGGCTTCAGGCCTTTTGCCTCGAGCTTTTCGCGCATACGCGTCTCGAAGACGAGATGCGACAGTTCACTCCCAATCCTATCCGGTAAGATTACATCGACGAGTCGCTCCGTCGGATAGGACGCGGCAAGAAACTCTGCAAGATCGCCGCGAGGCGTTGCGATAGGGGTGACTGCAGGGGTTCGCTTTGCTGGCGGCTTTTGCCCCGCTTCAGCCCACTGCCGCAACTGTTCAGCCAGCCGGGTGTGTCCCTTCTGCTCTTCGGCCGCCGAGAGTTGCATCGCCAGATCGTAAAAACGATCAGCGTCCCCTTCTGCGTGGCTCTTGACGAGACCGATGAGTTGTTGGGCGGAAGCCAAAGTCGAACTGCTCTTTCTAAATGATCATTTTCAGCGTTGATAGGGTCTTTTCTACATCCGAACCCTTTAATAGACCAGACAATTTGCACGGTTTGCATGCGGAGTGTGTCGGTTTTGTGCACTCGACCATCAACCTGAGTCCCAGCCTTGCGGCCTCCCCAGCTCGGCTTCGCGTGTCGCAGGGGAGAACGGCCCTTCGGTCCGTCGCGCATTCGGCCATGCGGCCTCACCGCGGCGTTGCACCCAGGCCCCCGGTTTGCCCGCCTCGCGAGCACGTCCCTCCCCGGCCGCTCCGCCGGATTGCGCTCTGGTCTGTTTTGGCCCGAGGCCAAAACGATCCCGCCGCTCCATCCGTCTCCCGCGTCCGGTCGGGTCGTTTGCCTGCTCGGGTCGGGCAAACCTACCGTCAAAACACACACACATGAGCGTGGAAGCATATCCTCCGGATGGCCCCCAAATCAGCCCGCGTCAAGGATCGCAAAACTTTTCGGCGAGGGCGGTGCCCGTGGCGCGGGGCGGTCCCGTGCGTGAGCGCGCGCATGTGTCCGGTGCTGCGCGCGGAAAACTTTTGCGCCCGGCAAGCCGGCGGCTGCGCCGTCCCTGACCCGGGCAGATTCGGAAACCAGGCATTCGGCCATGCCCCCACACTCACGTGGTGGTCGAACCCAATATCTGGAGAAAGAACATGGCTTACGACACCGCTAACACCTACGAGACCATCGAGCTTTTCGGGCT
>NZ_BSNL01000016.1 GCF_030159975.1 Sulfitobacter pacificus | reverse complement strand
CGGGCAGATCACGCCCATGGGCATCATGTGCCATGATGATGGTTTCCAGCTGCGCCTCGGAGAGATCTCCCTCCTCGATCAACCGTGCAGGCAGGCGCAATTCCGCACTGGCCGCGCCTGAGGGCACCGGCGGCGCAACAGAGGCCATGGCGATGCTCTCGACCAGCGGCGTGGGATGTTCCTGCGCACCCGCGATCTCGATCCGCTGCGGACGGTAGCGCGCATAGATATCCGAGACCGGCGTGTTGTCGCGCGGGACATCGAAGCTTGTGAAGCTGAGCGGGATGGCAGCATTGGCGCGGGGTTTGGAGGCGGCGAAAGGCGCACCGGCGGTCTTGCGTGGGGCAGCTACTGGACGAACCGGCCGCCCGTGAGGGATCGCTTCAACCCGTTGGGCCGGGCGCATCTCGGTCCGTGTTGCGGCCACGGCATCGACATATGCCAAGGCTTCATCCAGATCCCGCACAGGGACGCGGATCATTTCGCCGTCCTCCTGCACCTTGTCGAAGACCATCAGCTGGGTTTCGACAGAGGTGCCGAGCTTGCGGTAGACCTGCCCCGGCATCGTCAGCGCCAATCGTGGCGTCAGGAGACCGCAGGCGCGGGACCAATGCGCGGCATCGCGTTCGGGCGTGAACCCCGGCGGCATGATCGCCACCAGGCGCCCACCTGGTGCCAGGCGCTTTGCAGCCGCAATGAGATGTTTGGCAGCGATGTGCTTGTCCCGGGAGCGATCGACCGAGGAGGCGAAGGGCGGATTCATCACCACGACGTCGGGTAGAACCGGCGTCTGCAGCAGATCGTCGATATGCTCGCCGTCATGGCCCGTCACCTCGCCACCGAAAACCGCGCGCAGGAGGCGCTGGCGAAAGGGGTCGATTTCATTGAGCAAAAGCGTGGCACCAGCCCGGGCGGCGAAAGCAGCCAGGGCACCGGTGCCAGCCGAGGGCTCCAGTACAGTCTCGCCCTTGCGAATGGCTGCCGCCCGCACGACCATTGCCGCGAAAGGCAACGGCGTGGAAAACTGCTGCAGTCGGATTTGATGCTCTGAGCGGCGTGTCTCTGTCAGCAGCCGTGAAGCGAGGAGCTTTGCGGTAGCGATGTCACCCGCTGCGTTGTCCCCACGCAGCAGCACCTGGATGGCCGCGGCCTGCATCAGGTCGTAAGCCATCCGCCAGTCCCAGGCGCCCCCGGCATCGCTGCCATGAAACGTCTCGCGCATGATGCGTGCGAGCGCCGAGCTGCGCAGGGGCTGGTGGTTGATCTCCGCGCCGATTTGCGCCAGCGCAGAGGCGAGATCAGCGTCGGAGATTGAAAAAGTCGGGTTCGCCGTTTTGGGCTTGGTCATGGGGCTTTTCCTTTGGATCAGGGTCTGAGTTCCAAAGGACAAAAAGCCCGCTTTCGCTTTTCAGGATGACGGGATCAGACCGCGCTGACCTCCAAGGCTTGGTCAGGACTTGGGTTCGACCTGCCGCTTCGCATCAATCAATGCCTGTGCGGCATGCATCACTGGAACCTGAGATGTTCCGGCGCGTGCATCCTCAAGCGCGGCCTTTACCTGCGCGCAAAACCACGCGTCATAAGAATTCGCTTCAGCGGCCACGGAAATGCTCCTCGAGCCCGATATCCAGCAGCTTGCCGAGGTCATCGGGCATGTCTGCAACGCGAACCGGAATTGGGAAACGGTGCCGCGCCAGGTCAGGCGCGAATTGCTCCTCTTGTCCGGGGTGCTGCCCATCCTTTTCCGCCTCAATCATTGTGCTTTCTCCGACCGTATCATTAGCCGATGCTACATCTTCCAGCGGGGCGTCGTAAACGATAATGCCAAAGGGTCACAGCAAGCTGGCCCACTTACCGATCGGGCACCGCTTCAAGGGAAGTTTCGAACCGCTTGTCCGCCGCCGCGGCTTCTTTCAGGAGCGCGTCAAAATTGTCAGGTGGGTTGCCATCTTCCAGCATCCCTTTGAACGTCGCATAGGCATCCGTCTTGCTGCCATAGGCGCGCAGGGTCTTGTCGTCGTTCACCCAGGCCACCACGATGACCTTCGCATCGCTGTTGAACCGGTAGAACAACCGATACTGTTGGAAGAATTTCGCCCGGAACCAGTGCTTGCGGTGATCGCCGAGTGTGCCGCCTTGCCGGAAGGCGGCGGCACCCGGATCTGCCGGTATGGCCTCGGTGACCAGCTTGAAGATGGCGGCCAGCCGTTTCGTGGAATTCTTCTTGCGCCAGGTCTTGGGATCGCGTGCCTTACGCGCCTCGACTTCCTCGATCAGCCCTTCGAGCTGGTCCAGAAAGAGCGGATGCGCATAAATCGACCATCCGTTTACGACAAGGGGCGCTTGAGCGGGCACGCTATCGCTGCTCATTCATCCTCGAGCGATAGCGGCGCATCGAGATCGACGTCAACGTCTCCGACCAGTGCTGCAAGACGGTCATGCAAAGCCCCATCGAACGCCCGAATGCGGTCCGGATGCGCCTTGATATCGGCCTCGACAAAATCGAGAAAGGCGCCGAGCACGGGATCTTCCTCGTCGCTGCGCACGGGCTCGATATAGACCCTGCCACTCGGCTCGGTGCAGTAACGAATCTGGTCGCCCTTTCCCAGCTTGAGCTGTTTGCGCACACCCGCCGGCACGGTCGTCTGATACCGATCCGTGAGTTTCGAGACATCTTGTGCGAGGGCTGTCATGGCAGTCTCCTGAAGAAAAGGTTCTTTGCTGCCCGCGATAGGTAATGCATTTGCATTGCCTTGTCAAGACAAGCCGCAGCATCTGCTGTCGCCGGGCAGGTCGATGAACCGTCCGGCGCAGGACCTAATTTCGCCCCGCCAGGAACTCCGCCAGCACCGGGCTAGCCGCACCTTTCGCGGAGCTGAGCAACTCCGAGCCCGCAAGCGAGGCCTTCGACAGGCGTACGAGCCCACCAGTTTCCTCGATGCGGTAGCAGCGGCGCTTTTGCCGCCCGCGCCTGTAGTGGGTCGCGGTGACAATCTGGCAGGTACTGCCATCAGTGAGCGTCACAGGTGCTGCGAGCTTGATCTTGTCGCCTTCCTCGTAGTCCGGGATCGCAGCCCAGTCCTGGCAGCGCTGGCGCCAGGCATGAGCATAGCTGTCTAGGTCTTTCAGCTCGGACAGCAGGGCCAATAGGCTCAGTGGCGCGCGGGATTCGACCGGTCCCGCGCTTTCCTCCATGTCCTTGTAGCCCCAGCAGCCGTCATCATATCGGGTAAGGAATACGGCGGCGAAAGTGATGGAGCCATCCGCATCGGTCACATAGGTCGTGTCTTCGACAGCGGTGCCGTCGAGATTGGTGACCCTTGCCGCCGCATACCAGGTGGAGGCGACCTTGCAGGCCTTGACCAGTTCAGTTTTGCGCGTGTCGCCCTCGAAGGTGCAGAGCCGTGTAATTTCCGCCTTCTCATCCGCGTAGGATTTGATACGGCGGTCGGTGTAGAAAAGCCATCCCACTATGCCGCCCTCCGATCGTCGATCTCCATCAGCGCATCCAGCGGCACGCGATAGGGCTGCATGGCGTCGAAATCCTCGCAATTGCCGCAGTTCTGCACGATCGCGAAGGTGTCGCAGGCATCCTTGAGAATGACCCGGAAGGTGCCGCCGAGGCCCGAGGGCACCTCGTAGGTCCCGCCGATGAGATAGTCCGAGGCCCGGCGCACGAAGACGCGGATGCTGTGGCCATCGGTGGCGAGCCGGATCGCACCCCGCCCCCGGTCGATGAGCACCTGCACGTCATCCAGGATGTCGGTGTAGAACTGGCCTGTCAGATCGCGAAACGCCATGCGGCGCTGCGCCATCCAGTCGGTATCCCGAAACGGGTTCATGCCGTCGGCGAAGGCGAAGGAGGGATCGGCCTGCTCGGTGGTGACGATACGGGTGGTCGTACCATCGATGCCGTTCGAGCACAGATGCACACCATTGCCAACGATCAGGATCAGGGCCGGCCTGTCCACGGGCCCGTTCCAGTTGGGCAGGAAGGTCTTGCAGGCACGCGCATGTGCGATTTGCGCCGCGACAGCGGAGGCAGAGAACTTGAGAATAGCCATGGGGATGTCTTTCCGTTGGGTGTGGGAGGGTCGACCCGCGCGGGTGGCATGATCTACGCGCGGGTCGCGTGATGGCTCAGGCCGCTTGCGCGACCTCGCTCTCAGGCTCGGGGGTTTCCGCAGTGGGCTCCGCCTCGTCAAAGGCGACACCGGCGGTCTGCATCATCGGCGGGCACCAGGCGGCCACGGCAGCGCGCTGCGCGTCCGTGAGCGTGGCGAAGGGCTCGGCGAAGAGCTTGTCGCAGAAGGCGACGATCTCCTTCTTGCTCGACGAAGCCAGCGTCACCGCCTCCTGGGTCAGACCCAGATCCTCGCCGAGGATCTTCAGGAGCCAGGCCTTCTTGAAGCGGTTGAAGAGGGCCGAATTCGGTGTCCAGTGGGCGCGAATGTCGGGCATGATCTCGATCTCGAAGTCATGCATCAGGCTGTCGCGCTGGCGGTCCCGCGCGAAGCAGGACTGCGTGGTGCTGGCCGTGGCATAGGCCACAAGCTTGGCCTTCTCGCCGGCCTCCAGCGCGCGAAACGCCGCGAACTGATCCGCGGGCGCGCGGGTGTCATCGAGCCAGGACAGATCAAGCGCATCATGCGCCGCCGCCACCTGCTCAAGCGAGGTCTCGTCAATCTCGTCCATCTTGGCATGGCTGCGGTATTCCTTGCGGGCATCGATCTTGATCGCCTGCGTGACGCTCATGCCGCTGGCCAGAACGTCACTGACCAGCTTGAAGAGCGTCAGATCGAGCGTGGCTTCGGGATGCAGCGCCATCGCGGCGCCGAGGGCCATGGCCCGCTCGGTCTTGAGGTCCTCTGCCAGCGAGGCCGGGTAGGTGATTTCGCCGGCGTCCGGGGCCTCCCCCTCGGTCGGGTTGGCCGAGGAGCCCCGCGCGCCCTCCTCTTTGACGGTGTCCTCCGGGCGGACGAGGCCAACCTGGAACGTGATCTGCCCACTCTGCCACGACGCGATCACGCCTGCCCGCGCCAGGTCTTCGGCGCTGTAGGCCTCCTGCAGGTCGCGGGCTTCCTCTTCCAAGGCGTCCACGCGCTCGTAAAGGGCATTATAGGCACCGTCCTCGAGCCCCTCATCCTCCATCTCGAGCTGCAATTTCTCAAGCTCGGCGGTGATCTCATCGATGCGCTTCTGGGCAGCCTCATCCGGCTCGATCGGGCCGGGATAGACGCGGCCGTAGTCGGCCATGGTCGCGTAATCATAGCGGACCATCGCATCGGCCCAGGCAAAGCCCAGCTTTATGCGAGCCTCTTCGGCGGCGGCACCGAGCTTCTCGAGCAGGATGGTCTCGACCAGAGCCGCATCCTCAAGCACGGAATGCTCATCCAGCAGATCGGCTGCGACGGCGCCGCCGCGTGCCTCGTAGTCTTCGCGCACGAAAGCCCCGATGTCGTCGCTAACCTGCACCCCGCGGGATTTGAGCGCCTGACGGACGGTGTAGGCCTGCAGATAGCCGCCGTCTTTCGTGAGCGCCTCGAAGACCTCGCGCTGCACCTCCTGGCTCGGGTGCTCGGCGAAGGCCTTCATCGTGTCGAGCGTGATCACCTTGCCCCGGGCCGCGGCGCGGATGTCGGGGTGGATAAGGCCATAGCGCAACCGGCCTTTCACGGCCGCCACCGTGGCGCCGAAGGTCTTTGCGATCGTCTCGGGCGTCTGGCCGTCGACCTCCATCATCCGGGCGAAGGCCTCGAACTCGTCGATGGCATTCATCGGTGCCTGGGTGATGTTCTCGGCGAGCGACAGCGCCGTGGTGACGTCGCACTCCTCAGGGACAAGGCGGCAGTCCACCTTGGTTTTCGCAGTGAACCCCTTCGCGGCCTTGTCTGCGACCAGCTCCTTCAGCGCGGCATGGCGTCGGCCACCAGCGAGGACAGCGTATTTGCCGTCGAGCTTCTGGACCAGGAGCGGCTGGAGCAAGCCCAGAACGGCGATGCTGGCCTTCAGATGCGCGATGTTCTCGGGATCATAGGTTTCCGGCGAGTTGCTGCGCACATTGGCGGGATGCGGGACCAGATCGCCGATGGCGACGGTGAGAGGGGCAAAGCTTGTGGTCATGGGATATCCTTCCAAGTGGGTGAGGTGTGGCCCGCGCCCGCTTGCGCGTGACCAATCCCCGGCTTCAGGGATCACCACGACAAAAGACCCACTCTCCCTTTGAGGGGCAGCGGGCCTTCATTTCTTGACGTGTAAGGTTTGGGGGGTGTCCCCTCGCCTACCAGTCGCGCGTCAGCATGATGGTCAGCACGCGCATGGTGGTGGCAGGATTGTCCGGGGTCTCAGCCCCGTAGCGGAAATCCGAATCTGCCTCATAGAGATCGATTTTCCAGAACACGGTCTGGCCCCGGATCTCGACCGCGCCAAAATCGTGCCAGCCTTCCGGGTCATTCTCCGGCTCGAACGTGGCAAACTCACCGGTTGCCTTGACCGCCTCGGCCATGAAGCCATCGCCGACCTCCATAAGCGAGCGGGTGACATGCATGCGGCCCTGGATGGGTTGCGCGGGCGGCACTCCAAGGCACGCGAGCTTGCGAAACGCGTCGTTCTGCGCCGCGATCACACTCGGATCCGGACGGTCTGGCTGGGGTTGAACATTCATGGACATGGGGATCTCCTTTGAGAGGTTTGAAACACCCTTCTCAAAGCCCGCTTTTTCTTTTCCGCTTGGCGGATGAATCGAGGCCGAAGGCGCCCTACCCGAACAGCCCTTTGGGTCTGTAATTCGGGTTGGGGATGGTTTCGATCCAGCCGCCCTGTTCCTTGATGCTCTCGAGTGCCGCCGAGAGCGGGTAAGCGCCCTCGGACGGGCTCCACCAATAGGCACCGCGCTTGAAGACGATGATCTTGCGGCGGCCGTCCTCGAAGCAGGCCACCCGCAGCGTCTTGGATTCCTTGCGTGACATGCGAGTCTCCGTTCTCCGTGTGGTCAGGCGGCCTCGGCACTGCGCCCTGCCCTACCCGCCTCAGATTGTGCGATCAGATAATCACAGGCGCGCTGCGCGTCCGCGGCGTGCCGGAAGATCGCGCCCTTGTCCGACCGAAGGACCCGCAACCAGTTGTGCAGGTAGGCGGCATTCATCTCGAGCGTATGCGCCGTGAAGCCGAGCGTCTGACCCAGGAACACTGAGGTCAATTCCGCGACGATCTCCTCGCGCGCATAGGACGTGTTGCCAAACTTCGAGAACCCGAAATCACGGTTCAGCCGATGCGGGGCTTTCGTGGCATGAGCATTATGCCGATGTCGGCATAAGGGCCATAATGCCGCGCTCCGGTTTATGCCGCGCCGACCCTTACAACCTGTTGCGTTGCGGTTAGATCGGCGCAGCATATCGGCATAATTCAGAGCGCTTCGAGG
>NZ_BSNL01000015.1 GCF_030159975.1 Sulfitobacter pacificus | reverse complement strand
GGTTCTGAACTACAGTCTTATGCAGCCGGAAAACGACAAAAACCGCAGGAAACAAGACTTCGCCTGAACAAGCGCGGCATAAACCGGAGCGCGGCATTATGAGCAAGCTCGTGCGCCCAGACCCCGTAAAAGTTCAGCGGGTCCTTGAAGCGCTCGATGCTTGGCATGAACACCTTGTCGACGGGCGGATTGTAGCGTGCCTCGGTTCCACCAAAGACCGTCGTAATATCGATGGCATCAAAGAACGCCTGCATATGCGTGATTGGTGCAGATGGCGTATGATTGGGGACCGGACAGGCATCCGGGTGGAAAGCATCCGGCAAGCCCTCGATTTGATCTGCGTTGAACACGCGGTATGATTTCTGGAACCGAAAGACGCGGGCTTCATAGGCATTGCCATCGTTGGAATCTTGCTCATCATCCGACTGCGTTCGGCTCTGGCCATAATAAACAACGACAGACGATCGCTCGCCCTTTCGTATTTTAGCTCCTAGTGTATTTGCTTGCGGCACGGTCATCCAGAACGGAGAGGTATATCCCGCCATCACGGTGCGCATGGTGAGCAGGAAGTTGTTCACTCCTTGATAGGGCTCGCTGTTGTGACGCAATGGACGCGCGCTGCCACCTGCGGTCCACGGTTTGCGCCAGGGGAGAACACCCCGCTCGATGATGCGGATAAGTTCATTGGTGATGGCTTCTGATGCGTCGAATTTGGACGTGCGGGAACGGGCCATGGCTGGCCTCCTTTCGGTTGGGGTTGAATTGGAAGGTTGGGTTAGGTCGCGTGATCGATG
Organism: Sulfitobacter pacificus; assembly: GCF_030159975.1. Lineage (NCBI taxonomy): Bacteria > Pseudomonadati > Pseudomonadota > Alphaproteobacteria > Rhodobacterales > Roseobacteraceae > Sulfitobacter > Sulfitobacter pacificus. The sequence continues at coordinate 6,311 of NZ_BSNL01000015.1, read as the reverse complement.
CGCGGATCGTTGACGATACGAGCGCCGAGGCGTTCGCCAGCGTCGAGATATGTCAGGAGCGATATACGGCTTGAGGCCGTCCAAGGTTCTGAATCGATCCGGCTGTCCATTGTTACTTTTGGCAGGTTTGCGAAGGCGATGATATCGCGGACGGGGCGGCAGTCGATCAGCGGCGTTCCAAGCTGGACGGCCAAGCTGGCGAGCGGGAAGCGTTCAACGGGGGCATAGAGCGAGACTGTTGTTAGCCCGAGGTGAAGAATCGTCCCTCCCCCACCGCAACTGACATAGGCGTTGGGGTTGTTGAGAGCCGCACGGAGATACCCAATATCGCGGCTAATTGTTTTGCGTTCCAGCCGACGTGCTTCATCAAGGTCACCAGTTCTTCTAAGCTCTCGGTGTCGCCACCACGATCGTGCCTCTGCGCGCAGCACGCGCAATACTTCTGTTTGCATGAGAGGTTCCTTGTCAGGACAAACAGGCCGGAAACCGACCCGGACCGATCAGGGAAACCCCACAAGCGTTCCATCAGACAGTCCCAAAACAAGAAGGAAACTTTCACTTTAGGATAACACTAGGCTGCATCTGTAATGGCGGACTGCAAAACAACTCAAAACACGAACGAACTGTTTTTCAGGGAACTGTTGTGAGAAATAGTACGCATTTTTCAACTAACATATTGATAATTATATGTTTTAATTAAAAGGTGCGTTTTGGCTACCATCCTAGAGTGTTGAATTAGGCTCAATGGCGACTGAGGTAGACAATGGGCCTAAATGGTGCGCGTAATGTGTCGGCAAAGTTTCGTGGTAGATTGTATATAGACCAGTGGGTCCTGCCCCATCTCTTCTGAGCGCAATAAAATCTGTGCAGCTATCGACCGTAAGACTTGGCACCTCATGTTATCTTTGTGTGAGCGGCCGTTCATTAAAGCCGACGATGCGGCTTAGAAAATTGTCCGCGGACAATTTTGAAATCAAACCGCATATTTTTGCGCCGAAGCCAAACGCCGGATGAGTCTCTCTGGGCTAAAATCTGCGCTCTTTGATCCGGTGGTTATTGATCTAAAATACGCACCAACTGCTTTGATTTTGCCATGGAACTGCATGATGGCCCAAACAGTTGCCGCTGCTCTTAACGCACCCAGTCGCTCATGAGCTGCCTCGTAGCTTTGAGGGCTGATCCCTATCATCGGCGCCAGCGTTCGTGCGTGAGCGACGACATCATGAACAGCTTCTATTCTTCTCAGCGAAAACTCGGCTGCTTCCGGACAGGCCGATAGCAATTCTGGTATTGTGATTGGAGCATCTGAAGGCATAGGATTGGTTTGTTTTTTTTGTGAGACGTTCTCTTTATCAATATGTTCTTTATTTGACTTATGATGGTGCCGGACATTTTGACCGTCACTGGCGGTCAATGTAGTCGTTAAATTAGAAGTTTGATCATCTGGTGACTCTGCTTCAACTTCTTTGATTGGCAGGGCTGAGAGAATTTTCTCACAGTCTTCAAGGGACAATTTCCGACGGAGGACACGAAAGACGTTCAGAGCCATCGCATCGTTTGGGTTGTTGATCAGGCTTGCATTGGCTGCCGCGCGGATTTTGGCACGCAGATAGTCAATTTGCTCTCGTTCCTTCATGACCTCAGCCGCCATTGAAGCAATCTCATGCAGACGATCGAAAAGCGGTGAGAGGTCAAAGCCAAAGCGAAGGGCTTGGCCGGCGTGGCTGTTATGTTTTGTGAACCGTTTCCGATTGGGGCTGTCACGGCGAACGAGCAGGCCAATTTCTTGAAGTGTCGCTGCGTGGCGTCTGATAGTTCTGTCTGAGATGCCATTGCGCCGGAACGTGAGCGTTGAGTTTGATGCAAACACGGTGTGGTGGTTGCGCTTTGGAGCGAGGCACGAAAGCATCGCGTCCAATGTTGAAATTACTGATGCACTGAGACCGAGTCGCGGGGCCGCGTTTCGGAGCGTTGCGACAACGATGTGGCGTTCTGGAATGGAATTGTCCGCGGACAATATTTCACTGGTCCGCAGCCCAGTGGGTGCAGTTGCTTGTATAAATGCCATGTTTTTTCACGACAACCTGATGTGAAAGGCTCCGATATCTCTGAAAATCAGAAAAAAGGCCGCAAATCTTCAGCAACCGAATCGGTTGTTGTTGACTGGCGCGGAGAAGCTGGTAAATCTGAAAGTGCAAAGAACAGATTGGGCTCTCCTAGGGAAACCTTGGGGGGCTCTTTCTTTTTTGGGTTGTTGGTCGTGCTCCTTTTTTAAGTTTTACTGCTCGGTCGACATCAGTCAGGCTTTTGCTCTGACTGCCACGCCTCATAGAGGCGCGTAAGCTCAGCTTCTGCGTTGTTACGCATCCACTGGGCAAATTCTGGGGCATCAGACTTCGACAGCTTGAATGTCAAAGCACGGGCCGTTTCTTTTACTTCAGCCAAAGCCGTCCCATCACCAAGTTTGATGGAGAGGGTAGGGGGTGCAGCTGGTTTGTTAGTGGCCTTAGATTTTAGCGCCTGAGTAATGGCGTCACTGACCATGCCAAAGCGGTCTTCGGAGCTCTTGGCCGCATTAAACTGAAGCGTTGCAGTGACCTGTTCAAGATCGACGCTATCGCTGCGCGACTGGTCTGCCAGCTCTTCCCAACGCCTCCGTCCAATGCCATGAGCGGATCCGATTTGCTCAATGACTGACTTTGGAATAGACCGTGCAACTTTGGTCATGCGAGATAGCATTGGCTTGTCTACAGCAAGGGCATCCAGAATGATGGCCTGCTCGTAGCCACTTGTGGCCAGCTCGGTCGCAAATAGGGCTTTTTCAATGAAGCTGGGGTCCAGACGCTGGGTGTTCTCTTGCCCCTGAGCGAGAATGGCCTCTTCGTCAGAAAGAGATCTGACAAGAGCCTTCGCGGGGATGCCGAGCGATCGTAAGGCCCGCAGTCTGCGGCGACCGTAAACGATCTTGTAGTGTCCGGGTTTGTCCGCGATGGGGCGCACCATAATCGGTACTTGTTGGCCGTGTGCCTTAATGCTCTCAGCTAGCGTTACAACATCAGCATCGGTGAAAGAGAGACGGTCCTTGGGGCCGTTCTCTTCAATGACATCAACGGAGATTTCTCTTACCGCGTTGCTCGCGACATCCTTCAAAGTGGATTTAACGCCGCTCATTGCGCCGGTATTCGGGAATCGTGCCTTTTGTTCTCCGGCTGGTGCCGCAGTGCTGGCCGCATCGGGAGGGGGAGGGGGCTGAAACAGGTTTCTACGGGCCATTAGTCAGTTTCCCTTCCCCAAGCTTTCTGGATCGTCTTTTCGAACTCATCCGCGACGCCATTAACAGACTCTAATATGCGTGTTAGTGTCTTCTTTACGACTTGCGAGGGATCAAGCTCATAGATGGTTTGCTGCGTCATCCCAGCGTCTGAGATCGCTGTGGATTTGAGCATCGGGGTGGTCAACACTTGATCCAAGAGAATAGACCTCAAGAAACCCGCCATTTGTGACTGTGGTACGTCGGTTGGTTCATATCGAGCGATCAAGAACTTAAGGAAATTCCAGTCGATGGGCCCTGCCGCCTCCTCGAGAGTTTGGACAGTTTCTCCAGCCATTTCAAGGAATTGCGCCATTGATGCAACATCCAACATGCTGGGAACAACCGTGATTAGAAGGCCGGTAGACGCCAACAAAGCTGTCATTGTTGTGAAGCCAAGTTGAGGCGGGCAATCGATGATGACGAGATCGTAGTCTGCTTCGACCTCGTCGAGAGCGATCGCAAGGCGTTGTGTGAATGGCGGGTCGATCTTGTGCTGAAGCGCATACGCTGTTTCGGTCTCGTACTCGGATAGCAAGAGACCTGCCGGAGCGAGGTCAAGGTTGTGAAAATATGTCTTTCGGATGACTTGGCTCAGCGGCACAGGGTCTTCGTATTTTAGTGCGTCATAAACGGTGCCGCTCTCAGCAAACTCGATCTCAGGACGGTACCCAAACATCGTGGTCAAGCTCGCCTGTGGGTCCATGTCGATCGCAAGTACCCGATAGCCTCGCAACGCATAGCGTTGAGCCAAGTGGATGGCGCTGGTTGTCTTGCTGGATCCGCCTTTGAAGTTCACTATAGAAATAACCTGAAGGGCATCGTTCTCGCGCCGTCCGGGAAGGTATGTTTCGCCATTCCGACCGGTCTTTGCCATCACATGGCGGATTTGGTCAATCTCTTGGGCGGTATAGAGCCTGCGACCTCTGGAATCCGTCTCTACATCAGGGAAATCACCTTCCTGATGCCGCGTTCGAAGGTTCGACATGCTGATGCCGGTGAGCTCTGATACTTCCGCAGGATGAAACTTACGTAGCGCTTTTCTACTATCGGGCTGGAAGCTATTGCGCATATGGTTGTTAAGCGCTTCCGACAGGCGGGCAGCGTTCGACGCAATAGATGCTGCGATAGAACTGGTTTGCGCGATATTTCCGTCTGAATTCATGCTGCCCTCACGACCTCTTAGTGGGTCATCTGTGTTTCGTCGCTAAACAGCGTGATTTACGGCAGCTTGCGACAATTGAACTCATGACACGCAACTTATCCCCAGGCAACAATTTTTTGGCCTTTTCAGTGATGGGGTGCGCTTGTATTCAGCTATGGATGCCGAAAATTTCCTATTAACCCATTGTAAAAAAAGACTTTTATCAAAGTTTCCGTGAGTTGCCGCAAGATGTTGTACGATATAGCCACATGATCACAATTGATAGCAATCACGTCTAGGTCTCGAATCGGTTGAATTAAAGAAGCTGTGGAAAGCCGTTGTCGCGGAAAAAAGCCAAGCGGCGGCTCCTCAGACGACGTTTAGTGGGTTTCGAGGGCGCTCCCAATAGAGATCGCAGTCTTACTTTCGTGCACCTTACATGCGGGAAAGTAAGACTTTTGGTCTGCCGCGAGATGAACTCGACGTACCTTCCGAACATTACTTTTGCTCAAAGCTTACTGCTCAGCCTGGGGGGTGCGGCACAGTTGTTGGTATTGTTTCTCAGAGTGGGGCAGGGGGTCCGAGCCGTGCGTGAAGTCGGGAGATAGCCCAGCAAAGCCAGATGAAAAAGCTGCTTGCCGCTGAGAAGTGTCCGGCAGGCTAAAGCTAGAGCCCCGCAGCTTTCGTCAAATTCACCCGAAATCGGTCCCTTCGCCGCTGATATCGCCGTGTCATCTCTGCAGAAGCGTGGCCCAGTTGATTTTGGACGTAGCGTTCGTCGACTTCGGCGGAACTCGCGAGACCGGCACGCAGAGAGTGGCCCGAGAACAGGGCGAGGCGTTCCTTTTCTGGCAGCTCGCTTCGAATTCCTGCGTCTAGGACGGTTTGCTTAATCAAACGGGCGCCGTGTTTGTCACTGAGCCGCGCCTTCAGCGCACTCGTGCCATCACGGGATGTGCGGACAAACACCGGGCCAAAATCGATCTTAGCGAAATGCAACCACTGCTCAAGGGCATATACGGGGCAGGTTTGTTCGCTGGATCCTCGGCCAATCTCAACCTCGCGCCAACCGGTTTTGCCGCGCAGGAACAGGATTGCACCGTCGTCCTCAAACTCAACCCAGCCACCACTATCAGGGCTGTCATCGCGTCCGTGATCGAGGCTTACAATTTCGGATCGACGCAATCCGCCAGCATAACCAATCAGCAAGATTGCGCTAACTCTAAGCCCGCGAAGGTCGAAGGGCAGGGTGGCGACCATGGCGCGGATATCCTCGGCAAGCACGGCTTCTTTCTGAACTGGAGGTCGCGCATGTTTGCGCCGAATGCCGGCAAGCACAGTGGCGATATGGCGGTCCTTGCGATCAAGCGTAAAGCCACGTTGTTGGTAGTGCCAGGCAAGACCGGACAATCTGCGCTCGATCGTCGATACCGAAAGGGTAGGGGCCTTGGTGTCGGGCGCCGCACAATTCGCAATGTAAAGACCGATCAGTTCCGGCGACGGGGGCAAGGGATCTGCACCACGCCTACGGCACCAGCTGGCAAAATGCGTCCAATCTTTTTTGTAGGCCTTATTGGTGTTCTCGGCCGTTGCTTGACGCGCATAGTTGCGTGCCGTGTCTACAAGCCGGTCGAGAGAGCCAGACCCAGCGACAAGGTTCGGAACACTGATGGCCTCAGCCGAGGCGGCATGGCCCTTGCGGTTCTTGTTGACGGACTGTGCTCTTGATGGCTTTGAGGGTGATTTCTGGTGGTTTTCTGACTGTCGTTCTTGTTCCATGAGTGGACACTAACGTATTGATATTATTGTGTTCATGTTCTTGTTTCATTCCCGGATTATAGTTTCATTATCGGACAT
>NZ_BSNL01000014.1 GCF_030159975.1 Sulfitobacter pacificus | reverse complement strand
GGTTCTGAACTACAGTCTTATGCAGCCGGAAAACGACAAAAACCGCAGGAAACAAGACTTCGCCTGAACAAGCGCGGCATAAACCGGAGCGCGGCATTATGAGCATTATGCCGATGTCGGCATAAGGGTCATGCCACAAAGGTGCGCCATCGCTTGAACCGCGACTACGGTCTTTCGCAGTTTGGCAACACAGCCTATGCGCGCGAGGAGATCGTGGCCGAGCTCACGTCCTGCTTTCTGGGGCAGGAACTTGGGTTCACGTCGCATACGCTCGAGATGAATGCCGCTTACCTCTACAACTGGCTGCGGGTGCTGCGCTCGGACAAGCAGGCGATTTTCAAGCACGCGGCCGATGCGCAGCGCGCCTTTGATTACCTTATTGCGCGATCGGAGGCGGGCAGGGCTGGGGAGGTCGACCAGGCCGCTTGAGGGGATGTGTGTCGGCAAAGGGAAAGCAGGCTTTGGGAAGGGTGTTTCAAACTTCTCAAAGGACAGACCCATGACCAACGCAGCACAGCCTCTGACAGACCGCCCAGACCCCGCCGTAATCGCCGCTCAGAATGACGCTTTCCGCAAGCTCGCCTGCCTCGGGATAGCACCGGAGGCGCCCATCCAAGGCCGGATGCATGTGACCCGCTCGCTCATGGAGGCGGGGGACGGTTTCATGGCCGAGGCGGTGAAAGCGACCGGTACGTTCGAGACGTTTGAGCCAGAGAACGATCCGGAGGGATGGCATGATTTCGGGGCGGTCGAGATCCGGGGCGAAACCGTGTTCTGGAAAATCGATCTCTATGAAGCGGATTCTGACTTCCGTTACGGGTCCGAGGCCCCGGATAACCCCGAAACCACCATGCGCGTGCTAACCATCATGATGGCGCGCGACTGGTAGCGCAGGGGGCAGCCTCAATGCCCACACAACCGACACGGAAGGCCCGCAGACCCCTCAAAGGCAAAGCGGGCCTTTTGTCCTTTTGATCCCCGAACCCGGGGATTGGTCACGCGTTTGAACGCGCCGGCCGCACCCTACCCATCGAAAAGGAAATCTCATGACCGCAAGTTTCAAACCCGTTTCCGTCGCCATCACCGATCTGACTGCCCACCCCGCCAACGTGCGCAGTAACTCCCCGGAAACCTATGATCCCGAGAACATCGCCCATCTGAAGGCCAGCATCGCGGTGTTGGGCCTGCTTCAGCCGCTTCTGATCCAGAAGATCGACGGCAAACACGCTGTTCTCGCCGGCGGCCGACGCCATGCCGCGCTGAAGGAGCTGGTCGCGGACAAGGCCGCGAAGGGCTTCACCGCCAAGACCAAGATCGACTGCCGCCTCGTGCCAGAGGATTGCGACGTGACGACGGCGCTGTCCCTCGCCGAGAACATCACCCAGGCCCCCATGAACGCGATTGACGAGTTCGAGGCGTTCGCGCGGATGATGGAGGTCGACGGCCAGACGCCTGAGACCATCGCCAAAACCTTCGGCACCACTGTTTCCGCCGTGAAAGGCCGGTTGCGCTACGGATTCATCCATCCCGACATCCGCGCGGCGGCCCGTGCCAAGGTGATCACGCTCGATACGATGAAGGCCTTTGCCGAGCATCCAAGCCAGGAAGTGCAACGTGAGGTCTTCGAGGCGCTGACCAAGGAAGACAGCTACCTGCAGGCTTATACGGTGCGTCAGGCGCTCAAGTCCCGCGGCGTGCAGGTCAGCGACGATATCGGGGCCTTCGTACGCGAGGAATATCAAGCGCGCGGCGGCGCTATCGCGGCCGATCTGCTGGAGGAGCATTCGGTGCTCGAGGATGCTGCGCTGGTCGAGACGATCCTGCTCGAGAAGCTCGTTGCCGCCGCCGAGGAGGCCCGTATGAGGCTGGGCTTTGCCTGGGCGGACTCGATGGTGCGCTATGATTACGCGACCATGGCCGACTACGGCCGCGTCTATCCCGGCCCGATCGAGCCCGATGAGGCCGCCCAGAAGCGCATCGATGAGATCACTGCCGAGCTCGACAAACTGCAGCTCGAGATGGAGGATGAGGGGCTCGAGGACGGTGCATACAATGCCCTCTACGAGCGTGTGGACGTCTTGGAAGAGGAAGCCCGCGACCTGCAGGAGGCCTACACCACCGAGGACCTCGCCCGCGCAGGCGTGATTGCGTCGTGGTCGAGTGGACAGGTGACGCTGCATGTGGGCCTCGTGCGCCCTGAGGACAAGCAAGAGGCGTCTCGCAGCCCTTCCGGGAACCAGACCGGCAAGGACGAGCCCGACCCAAGCGAGATCACCTATCCGGCTTCGCTGGCAGAGGATCTCAAGACCGAACGTGCGATGGCCCTTGGCGCCGCGATGGCGTTGCACCCCGAGGCCACGCTCGATCTGACCCTCTTCAAGCTGGTGAGCGACGTTCTGGGCAGCGGCATGAATGTCACGCAGACGATCAAGGTCGATGCCCGCAAGGAATACCGCAGCCATGCCAAGATGGACGACATCGACGGCACGTCGCTCGAGCAGGTGGCCGCGGCGCATGATGCGCTTGACCTCTCGTGGCTCGATGAGGCCCGGTCCCCGGCCGATCAGTTCGCGGCGTTCCGCGCGCTGGAGGCAGGCGAGAAGGCCAAGCTTGTCGCCTATGCCACAGCAAGCACCACGCAGTCCTGCTTTGCGCGGGATCGCCAGCGCGACAGCCTTATGCATGACTTCGAGATCGAGATCATGCCCGACATCCGCGCGCATTGGACGCCGAACGCGGCTCTGTTCAACCGCTTCAAGAAGGCCTGGCTCCTCAAAATTCTGGGCGAGGATCTGGGCCTTGCCCAGGAGGCGGTGACGCTGGCCTCGTCGAGCAAGAAGGAGATCGTCGCCTTTTGCGACAAGCTCTTCGCCGAACCCTTCGCCACGCTCACGGACGCGCAGCGCGCTGCCGTGGCCGCCTGGTGCCCGCCGATGATGCAGACCGCCGGGATCGAGCTGAACGACGCGTCCACGATGGAAACCTCGGAGCCAGACAGCGACGTCGCGAAAGCGGCCTGAGCGACCCTCTCGACCCGCGCGGTGTTTGAGCCTTGCGCGGGTCGACCCTTTCCCACACCGAACAGAAAGACATCCCCATGGCTATTCTCAAGTTCTCCGCGTCCGCTGTCGCGGCGCAGATCGCCCTTGCGCGCGCCTGCAAGACCTTCTTGCCCAACTGGAACGGGCCGGTGGACAAGCCCGCCCTGATCCTGATCGTCGGCAATGGCGTGCATCTGCGCTCGAACGGCATTGATGGCACAACAACCCGCATCGTCACGACCGAGCAGGCGGATCCCTCCTTCGCCTTCGCCGATGGCATGAACCCGTTTCGGGACAACGACTGGATGGCGCAGCGCCGTATGGCGTTTCGTGACCTGACCGGTCAGTTCTACACAGACATCCTGGACGATGTGCAAGCGCTCATCGACCGGGGGCAGGGCACGATCCGGCTCGCCACCGATGGCCACAGCATCCGCGTCTTCGTGCGCCGGGCCTCGGACTATCTCATCGGCGGGACGTATGATGTGCCCTCCGGCCTGGGCGGCACTTTCCGGGTGATCCTCAAGGATGCCTGCGACACCTTCGCGATCGTCCAGAACTGCGGCAATTGTGAGGATTTCGACGCCATGCAGCCCTACCGCGTGCCGCTCGATGCGCTCATGGAGATCGACGATCGGAGGGCGGCATAGTGGGATGGCTCTTCTACACTGATCGCCGCATCAAATCCTACGCGGATGAGAAGGCGGAAATTACACGGCTCTGTACCTTCGAGACCGACATCCGAAAGACAGAACTGCTCAAGGCCTGCAAGGTGGGTTCGACCTGGTATGCGGCAGCGAGGGTCACAAACCTCCACGGATCTCCGGTTGAAGATGCGACCTATGTCACAGACCCTGACGGCTCCGTCACCTTCGGTGCCGTATTCCTCACCCGATACGACGACGGCTGCTGGGGCTACAAGGACATGGAGGAAAGCGCTGGCCCGAACGAGTCTCGTGCTCCCCTTGGGCTGATCGAGCTTCTCTCCGACCTGAAAGACCCGGACAGCTACGCGCATGCCTGGCGCCAGCGCTGCCGGGATTGGGCGTCGATTCCGGACTACGAGGAAGGCGACAAGATCAAGCTCGCAACACCGGTGACGCTCACCGATGGCAGCACCTGCCAGATCGTCATTGCGACCCACTACAGGCGTGGGCGGCAAAAACGCCGCTGCTACCGCATCGAGGGAACCGGCGGGCTCGTACGGCTCTCAAAGGCCTCGCTTGCGGGCTCGGAGCTGCTCAGCTCCGCAAAGGGCGCGGCCAGTCCTGTGCTGGCGGAGTTTCTGGCGGGGCAGGGTGGCTGAGTTTTGCGCTTAGTCAGTAACAAAGGACTGCGCGCACATGCTGCCAACTTGAAATCGTATCTCAAATGAGATACATCAATGCGAGCGATAGGAGGACCATCCATGCCTGCCCAAACATCCATGCTTCATGTCCGTGTTGACGATCAGCTGAAAGCGCAAGCCTCGGATGCACTTGCCGGCGTTGGTCTGACGCTCTCCGATGCGGTGCGCATCCTTCTGACCCGTGTGGCTGCGGAAGGCGGGTTGCCTGCCGGATTGACCGCTGATCCAGATGCCTATGACGCCTGGTTCCGGGCGAAGGTACAGGAAGCGCTGGACGATCCAAGCCCCACAACGCCCCATGCCAAGGCGATGCAAGACGCCCAAGCATTGATTGACGGGAAGCGCCTTGCCAAATCTTGATGGGCCCGATCTTGAATGGAAAGCCACGGCCATCGCCGATCTGTTGGCAATCATTGACTACATTTCCGACGACAACCCCGACGCCGCACAGTCTCTCAAAGACGAGATCGAGCAAAAGACGTCTCGGCTGCCAGAGCATCCTCAAATGTACCGGATAGGCCGTGTCGAAGGCACCCGGGAAATGGTCGTCCGTCCGAACTACATCGTGGTGTATGCCGAAAGCCCGGAGATAGTGACCATTCTGCGCATTCTTCATGCCGCGCAGTTATGGCCATGACCAGAACGCTGGCCACTCGCTAATAAACATGCGCCCCCTCTGCGCCTCGAAAGTGTAGAGGGGGCTTTTTGTCCTTTGGAACTCAGACCCTGATCCAAAGGACAAACCCCATGGCCAAGCTAACCCCACCAAACCCAGTTCTTACCGTCTCCGATCCCGATCTTTCCACCGCTATGAGGCAGATGGGAGCGGAGATTGATCACCAGCCCCTGCGCAGTTCGGCGCTTGCCCATATCATGCGGGAGGCGTTCGGCGGCAGCGATGCCAGTGGCGCGTGGGACTGGCGCATGGCCTATGACCTGATGCAGGCTGCGGCTGTTCAGGTGCTGCTGCGTCGAGACGGCACCGAGGGTGGCATTGCCGCTGCAAAGCTGCTCGCCTCGCGGCTCCTTACGGAGACGCGCCGCTCCGAGCAGCAGATCAGGCTGCAGCAATTCTCCACGCCGCTGCACTTCGCGGCTTTGGCCGTGCGGGCGGCTGCGATCCGCGAGGGGGAAACCGTGCTCGAGCCGTCGGCTGGCACCGGTGCCCTGGCCGTTTTCGCCTCCCGCGCCGGCGCCAAGCTTTTGCTCAACGAGATCGACCCCTTTCGCAAGCGTCTCCTGCGCGCGGTCTTCGGGGGCGAGGTGACGGGTCACGATGGTGAGCATATCGACGATCTGCTGCAGACACCGGTCCTTCCCGACGTCGTGGTGATGAACCCGCCCTTCGCCTCTTCGATCGATCGGTCTAGGGATAAGCACATCGCGGCCAAGCATCTCATCGCTGCCGCGAAGCGCCTCGCGCCCGGGGGGCGGCTGGTGGCGATTATGCCGCCGGGGTTCAGCCCAGAGCGCGATGCCGCGCATTGGTCACGCGTCTGCGGCCTCCTCACGCCGCGCTTGGCACTCACGATGCCGGGACAGGTCTATCGCAAGCTCGGCACCTCTGTAGAAACCCAGCTGATGGTCTTCGACAAGGTGCAGGAGGACGGCGAGCTGATCCGCGTCCCTGTGCAGGATCTGGAGGAAGCCCTTCCTTTTTGCGACGAACTGGCCGCAACCCGGACCAAGGCGCGCCCCGCACAACGGGCGGCAGCGGTTACTCCTGCTCGGCCGACCGTTGCATCATTTGCCCCGGGCAAGACCGCCGCTGCGCCTGTCGCCGCCTCCAAATCTCGGGCCAATGCCGTTGTCCCGCTCACTTTCAAGAGCCTTGATATCCCGCGCGACAACACGCCCGTCTCGGACATCTATGCGCGCTACCGCCCGCAGCGGATCGAGATCGCAGGCGCGCGGGAACATCCCACGCCGCTCGTCGAAAGCATCGCCATGGCCTCTGTCGCGCCGCCCGTGCCTTCGGGTGCCGCCATTTCGGAATTGCGCCTGCCTGCACGGTTGATCGAGGAGGGAGATCTCTCCGAGGCGCAGCTGGAAACCATCATCATGGCACATGATGCCCATGGGCGTGATCTGCCCG
>NZ_BSNL01000013.1:0-2500 GCF_030159975.1 Sulfitobacter pacificus | reverse complement strand
GTGAACCAGTACCGTGAGGGAAAGGTGAAAAGCACCCCGACGAGGGGAGTGAAACAGTACCTGAAACCGAACGCCTACAATCAGTTGGAGGGGCTTTACGCCCTGACAGCGTACCTTTTGTATAATGGGTCATCGACTTGGTCTCACAAGCAAGCTTAAGCCGTTAGGTGTAGGCGTAGCGAAAGCGAGTCTTAATAGGGCGTTGAGTTTGTGGGATCAGACCCGAAACCGAGTGATCTAGGCATGGCCAGGTTGAAGGTTAGGTAACACTAACTGGAGGACCGAACCCACATCTGTTGAAAAAGATCGGGATGAGCTGTGCCTAGGGGTGAAAGGCCAATCAAACTCGGAGATAGCTGGTTCTCTGCGAAATCTATTTAGGTAGAGCGTCGACCGAATACCCTCGGGGGTAGAGCACTGGATGGGTAATGGGGACTCACCGTCTTACTGATCCTAACCAAACTCCGAATACCGAGGAGTACTAGTCGGCAGACACACGGCGAATGCTAACGTCCGTCGTGAAGAGGGAAACAACCCTAACCTCCAGCTAAGGCCCCTAATTCATGGCTAAGTGGGAAAGCAGGTGAGACGACCAAAACAACCAGGAGGTTGGCTTAGAAGCAGCCATCCTTTAAAGATAGCGTAACAGCTCACTGGTCTAAATAAGTTGTCTTGCGGCGAAGATGTAACGGGGCTCAAGCCATGAGCCGAAGCTGAGGATGCATTTATTGCATGGTAGCAGAGCGTAGTGTGACATAGTTCCATGTGTCCTTAACTCCCTCGGGAGTATTGGACACAAGGAGCTTTCTGTGAAGCCGGCGCGTGAGCGATCCGGTGGAGAGATCACTAGTGAGAATGATGACATGAGTAGCGACAAAGAGTGTGAGAAACACTCTCGCCGAAAGTCCAAGGGTTCCTGCTTAAAGCTAATCTGAGCAGGGTAAGCCGACCCCTAAGGCGAGGCCGAAAGGCGTAGTCGATGGGAACCAGGTTAATATTCCTGGGCCAGATGGAAGTGACGGATCTCGAGGGTAGTTCATCCTTATCGGATTGAATGGGCTGCTTAGAGGTCCCTGGAAATAGCTCCATCGCTAGATCGTACCCTAAACCGACACAGGTGGACTGGTAGAGAATACCAAGGCGCTTGAGAGAACTATGTTGAAGGAACTCGGCAAAATACCTCCGTAAGTTCGCGAGAAGGAGGCCCGGTTCCTAGGCAACTAGGGGCTGGGGGCACAAACCAGGGGGTGGCGACTGTTTATTAAAAACACAGGGCTCTGCGAAGTCGTAAGACGACGTATAGGGTCTGACGCCTGCCCGGTGCCTGAAGGTTAAAAGGAGGGGTGAGAGCTCTGAATTGAAGCCCAGGTAAACGGCGGCCGTAACTATAACGGTCCTAAGGTAGCGAAATTCCTTGTCGGGTAAGTTCCGACCTGCACGAATGGCGTAACGACTTCCCCGCTGTCTCCAACATAGACTCAGCGAAATTGAATTACCTGTCAAGATGCAGGTTTCCCGCGGTTAGACGGAAAGACCCCGTGCACCTTTACTACAGCTTCACACTGGCATTAGGCCGAACATGTGCAGGATAGGTGGTGGGCTTTGAAACCGAGACGCCAGTCTCGGTGGAGCCTCCCTTGAGATACCACCCTTGTTCTGCTTGATGTCTAACCGCGGTCCGTTATCCGGATCCGGGACCCTGTGTGGCGGGTAGTTTGACTGGGGCGGTCGCCTCCTAAATCGTAACGGAGGCGCGCGAAGGTTGGCTCAGAGCGGTCGGAAATCGCTCGTTGAGTGCAATGGCAGAAGCCAGCCTGACTGCGAGACTGACAAGTCGAGCAGAGTCGAAAGACGGCCATAGTGATCCGGTGGTCCCAAGTGGGAGGGCCATCGCTCAACGGATAAAAGGTACGCCGGGGATAACAGGCTGATACTGCCCAAGAGTCCATATCGACGGCAGTGTTTGGCACCTCGATGTCGGCTCATCTCATCCTGGGGCTGGAGCAGGTCCCAAGGGTACGGCTGTTCGCCGTTTAAAGAGGTACGTGAGCTGGGTTTAGAACGTCGTGAGACAGTTCGGTCCCTATCTTCCGTGGGTGTAGGATACTTGAGAGGAGTTGCCCCTAGTACGAGAGGACCGGGGTGAACGATCCACTGGTGGACCAGTTGTTATGCCAATAGCAGTGCTGGGTAGCTATGATCGGACAGGATAACCGCTGAAGGCATCTAAGCGGGAAGCCCCCCTCAAAACAAGGTATCCCTGAGAGCCGAGGTAGACCACCTCGTCGATAGGCCAGAGATGTAAGCGTAGTAATACGTTCAGTTGACTGGTACTAATTGCTCGATAGGCTTGATTTGATCCAGTAGAAGCAAGACTTCACTACTCAAATCAAAAGCATACACAATACATTAGATGTACATGACTTGGACGCGTTAGACGTCGCCATCAGGAAAGATGGCGATGTCGCTTGTATCGCAAATACACCTCCGCAATGCCTAT
>NZ_BSNL01000012.1 GCF_030159975.1 Sulfitobacter pacificus | reverse complement strand
TGTCGTTCTTGTTCCATGAGTGGACACTAACGTATTGATATTATTGTGTTCATGTTCTTGTTTCATTCCCGGATTATAGTTTCATTATCGGACATAAGACACTTATTTTCCGGGTTTGGCCATGGTGGATCGATCAGACATCAACGCCGTCGACGATGCTGCGTGGGAACAGGCGGTTGCGCGGGAAGCTGTGATCCGCCGCCTTGCAAGCAAGGCGCCACCGAACCGTGCCGAATTCCTAAAGGCCTGCCGCGATCTTGGTCTCAAGCGCTCTCGCCTGTACGAATTGATCTCAGCGTACAAGGCGCGCCCGGTCGCCAGTTCCTTGCTGGCGGCTCAGGTTGGGACACAGACTGGCAGCCGCCGGCTGCCTGACGAGATTGAAGCGGTGATTTCGGGGGCGATCGAGGAGTTCTACAAGTCTCTCCAGAAGCCGAGCATCAACGCCCTGCAAAAGGAGGTGCGCAGGCGGTGCAGTCAGAGGGGTTTGCGTCCCCCGTGCTGGACCACGCTGCGGGACCGCGTGGCGGCGATAGATCCGGCCGAGCTTACGGTTGCACGTGAGGGTGCCAAGGCCGCTCGCCAGCGCCATCACCCGGTTCCGGGTAGCTATCAGGTCGAACGGGCCTACGAGGTGGTTCAGATCGACCATACGCTGGTGGACGTCATCGTCGTAGATCGGGTTCATCGGAAGCCTTTGCAACGGCCCTGGCTGACGCTCGCCATCGACGTCGCCAGCCGTATGGTGGCAGGGTTTTACCTGACGCTGGAGCCGCCATCGACCTTGTCGGTGGCCCTGGCCATTCAGCACCTGGTGCAGCCTAAATCCGATTGGCTGGAGAGCTTGGGGATCGACACGGACTGGCCAGCCGAGGGATTGCCGGAGACCATTCACGTCGACAATGCCAAGGAATTCCGCTCAAGGGCGATGAAACGCGGGGCGGAAGAGCACGGGATTTCGTTGCAGTATCGGCCGATCGGGGCGCCACATTACGGCGGTCACATCGAGCGGCTGATCGGCACGATGATGGGGGCGGTCCACCTGCTGCCGGGATCGACCTTCAGCAGCATCAAGGACCGCGGCGACTATGATTCCGTGGGCAAGTCGGCGATGACACTCGACGAGCTGGAGCATTGGTTGGCGTTGGAAATCACCCGTTATCATGCTGAACGGCACCGCTCGCTCGGCATTCCGCCAGTCGCGGCCTGGAACGAGGCCTATGGGCGGCGCGAGGCACCATTGCGCCGGCCTTACGATCCCGAGGGGTTCCGGATCGACTTCCTGCCGAGCACGGAACGCATGGTACGCCGCGATGGCATCCATCTCTTCGGCCTGCGGTATTGGGACGATGTCCTGAGCCTCTGGGCTGGTCGGCAGGACCGGCAATTGCGCGTGTCCTACGATCCTCGCGACCTCTCCACAGTCTTTGTCCGGAGCCCTGAGGGTCAGCGCTATGCTGTGCGGTTTGCGGACCTGCGCCATCCGTCCATCACCCTTGCGGAGCATCGCCGTGCGCAGGCGATTTTGCGCGAGCGCGGGCGCGCGCTCGAGGACGAAGACCTCATATTCGCGGTGATCGAGGAGCAGCGCGCCTTGGTTGATGCTGCCAGCATCAGGACACGGGAGGCCAGGCGGTTTTCCGAGCGGCGGGACCGAGCGCTTGATGGGGTAGAGGGCTACGAGGCTGTAGATGCCGGTCCGGAGCCCAAGGACAGCGAGAATGTGCTCAGGGACCACCCGGGGTTCGAAGTTGAGGAATGGTCGTGACCGAAGGCAGCGCATTTGCACATCTCGATCCGACCTACCGCCGGTTTGTGGCGCTGCCGGATGATGAGCGCATTGCCTGGATCCGGGCTGATCGTTGGATTGGATTCGATCAGTCCGGGGTCGCTCTGGCACGTCTGGAGAACCTGTTGACCTATCCACCGCGTGACCGGATGCCATGCCTGCTGATCTACGGTGACACCGGCATGGGTAAAACCAAGATCGTCCGCAAGTTCGAACGCGACCACCCTCCGAAGTTCAGCCAGACCACCGGCGTTGACCACCGCCCGGTGGTTGTTGCGCAAGTGCCTTCTGAGCCCATCGAGCGCGATCTTTACCGCGAACTTCTGGCCAGCATGGGCGCGCCGGCGATGACAGGCGGCACGCTCGCCCGTGAGAAGGATATCTGCCGGTCGTTGCTGCGGACCGTAGGGGCTAAGATGATCATTCTCGACGAGGTGAACGGCATGCTGGCCGGAACCTTTCGGCAACAGCGGATTTTTCTCAATGCGATCCGGTTTCTGGCCAATGATCTTCGGATTCCACTGGTTTGTGCCGGAACAGACCTGGCTCGGCAGGCACTGTTGACCGATGCACAACTGGCCGAACGCTTTGAGGCGTTCCATCTCAAGCCTTGGCAGAACGATGCCGCCTTCGCCGGGCTCCTAAAAAGTTTTGAACGCATCCTGCCCTTGCGCGAGGCATCCGATCTGATCAGCGGGGAGGCCAGAGAACGGATTCACAAGCTGACCTCCGGTGTGACGGCGCGCATCTTCCGCCTGATCGAGACGGCGGCGGAAGATGCGGTTCGGTCGGGCAAGGAGCGCCTCGACGCGGATAGTTTTGGCGACAATCTGGTGCTACCGCTGGTCTCGATGACCCAGACCGCTCGGCGGCGGGGAAAGCCCGTGCAACAACGGGTCGGGGCATGATGGTGCGGGCCGGACTGCCAGTTGCGCCGCGTCCGTTCCGGGACGAACTGCTTTCGTCCTGGATGGCGCGGGTTGCCGCGCGCTACGGGGCGGAGCCTCTTGAGCTGGTGGTGTACCTGGCGGGGCAGGGGGGTAGGGACGCATGCGCGCGGCAGGCTGACGATGTGGTGCCGGATATGGAGTTGCTCAGGCTTTGGGCTAAGGCCTGTAGGATCGATCCGGAACGGCTTCGGCGCAGGTCACTGGCGTCCCGATATCCTGATCAGCCGCAGGATTGGTTTCTGAACGAGACGGTGCCAAGCTGTATTGCTTGTTTCGATGCGGATGTCGCTGCCGGTCGGGACGCCTATCTTCGGGTGAATTGGCGATTGGCGGAGCAGGTGGTTTGCCCGACGCACCGGACCATGCTTCTGGACCGCTGCCCCGCCTGTCTCGGCCGCCTGAGGCTTTCTTTTCGCATGCTGAATGGCCTGTTGCGTCCCTTCTGTCGCAAGTGCGACACCGTTCTGACCGGCGGGGGAGGGGAGACAGAGGACCCTTTGAAGGTGGATTTCGCTGCGGGAGTTCTCGAGCTCCAACGCCAGATCAGCGAAATCGTCAGAGGGGACTCTGGCCGTCTCGATCGACTCGAGCATGCAATTCGCACTCTGTGGGCGCCGCTCGATCGCGACGGGGCGGCCCGGCCCGTCCTCGCGCTCTGGTACGATGAACCGGGTTGGAATTGTCCATACGAGGCCCGTGCGGCCGTCGGTCGGCCTGCGCCTCTTCAGCACCTGTCGGTGTGCTGGCGGGCTCTGACGCTGGTGGTCTTGCACGATCTCTTTGGAGCAGATCTGGTGCCCGGCGCGGTCCTGCCGCAGGCCGCCCTCGTCCTGTTCCGGCGTGCCGCACTATTGCCGTGGCTCACGAATGGGCGGGATCTACGGAACGGCAAAGGAAAGCGCACGATTGACGCTGGAGCGGAACGAGTCCACAGATTGAGCAAGAGGTCCGTCCACCGGTTAAATGGAAATTTCCTCGACGAGAGAGGCAATTTCGGCCGAATCCACCCATGAAACTAAAGCGACA
>NZ_BSNL01000011.1 GCF_030159975.1 Sulfitobacter pacificus | reverse complement strand
CATAATGCCGCGCTCCGGTTTATGCCGCGCTTGTTCAGGCGAAGTCTTGTTTCCTGCGGTTTTTGTCGTTTTCCGGCTGCATAAGACTGTAGTTCAGAACCGCCATGTGAGCGTGGCGAACTGCGCAATTGGGGCCGGCGATCTGCCATAGGTGCAACCTTCAACCAAAAGAAGGAAACACTCATGGAAAACGATACGCACCCAGATCAAACGACGAGGCGGAAACTGAAAGCTGGCAGCCATGCCGATCGCTTTGCCCTACAGATCGAGGCGGAGGGATACGGCCTCCGTTCCATCGCCAATTACAGAACCACAGCCGAGGCGCTTTGGGCGGCGATGCTGGAGGCAGACGTCTGTCCCACTGAGCTGACCGATGATCGTGTGGACCATCTGGCGACGTCGATCATCAGTGCGGCTTCTGCGAGAGACCAAAAGCACTGTCGGTACCGCATCAATCGGTTCAGGGATTATCTCATTGAAAATGCAGGCGCACCGCCGCGCTCAGAACCGCCGCTCGACATGTCACCGAGGGCCTGCCTGAAACGGGAATACGAAACCTATCTTCGCAGTCAGCGCGGCTTGTCTGAGGACACAATTTATCACTGCCTACGGTTCTTTGATCGGTTCCTGACTGCGAAGTTCGGCTCTGGCCTGGGTGACTTGAACACCATCAAGCCAGACGACATCACTGGGTTCATACTTTGGTTGCGCAAGGAACAAAACGCGCCGCGGGACAAGACAGGCCCATCGCATCTTCGCAACCTCTTCCAGTTCCTGTTCTGGAGCGGAAAGACTGAGCGCAACTTGAGCAATGCTGTGCCGAAAGCCAGGCAGCCCAAACCGACCGGCATCCCGAGGTATCTGGAGCCGGAACAGGTCAACCGGCTCATTGAGGTGGTGCGCGACCACCAGAAAACGGGTCGGCGCAACTATGCAATGCTGATGCTGATCGCCCGTCTCGGTCTTCGTGCGCCGGAAGTGACAGCGATCGAACTGGATGACATCGACTGGCGCGCTGGAGAAATCCTGATCCGCGGCAAGAGGCAGTTGCACGATCGGATGCCGATGTCGGCGGAGGTTGGTGAGGCGATTGTCGATTACATCAAGAATGAGCGCCGGGGCCCGGACCGCGCGCTGTTCGTGTCGGTGAAACCGCCCTTCAAGAGGTTCAAGGACGCGCAAATCCTGCGATGGATATTGCGAGACGCCTATGACGCGACCGGCATTAGCCCGCCACAAGCCTATATAGGCACCCACATTCTGCGGCACAGCCTGGCCACCGACATGCTGCGAAAGGGTGCTTCGCTTGCTGAGATCGGGGACGTGCTGCGTCACCGATCTGCAATGACCACAACCATCTATGCGCAATACGATGTGGCTGCCCTGCGCTCGATCTCGCGCCCCTGGCCAACTTCGGGAGACGCCCAATGAAGACGCTGTCCCAACGACTTGATGAATATCTGGCCCTTCGGCGTTCGATGGGGTTTGACCTCTCCTTTGAGGAACGGGTCCTGCGCAAGTTCACGACTTATGCCGGTGAAAACGGGTTCAATCGGATCTCGACGCCCTTGTTCCTCGATTGGAAGGCAAACTACGGCAGCGCGGACAACAACACTTGGTCTCATCGCCTTGGTATGGTGCGCCGGTTCGCCTTTTGGCTTGCGGAGCACGACAATCGGACCGAGGTCCCGTCCAGCCAGCTTGTCACAGGCCGATACCGAAGGCGTGTCCCCTACATCTATGCGCCCAGTCAGATCGCGGATCTTGTCGTTGAAGCCGGTCGACTGCCGTCACCTTATGGCCTCCGTGCCGCATTGTGGCAGACCCTGTTCGGCTTGATCGCGGTGACGGGGATGCGCGTGAACGAAGCTTTGTCTTTGGATCAGCATGACATCGATCTGGAACGCGCTATCCTAACGCTCAGAAACACCAAGAATGGCAAGGATCGACAGCTTCCCGTCAACGAGGATACCGCTCATTGGCTTGTTCGATATGCCGAGCTGCGGGATCGTCTGGTTCCGCAGCAATCATCCCGGTTCTTCATCAAAGAGGATGGCGAACCGGCGGGAGATTGCGGGGCACGCTACAACTTCGCGCAGGTCAGCAGAAACATCGGCCTTCGGTCACCACAAGCCTTCAACCGCCACGGACATGGGCCACGCATCCATGATTTGCGGCACACATTTGCCGTTCACACCATCCTGGACTGGTTCCGGGATGGCCGGGACATCGAAACTGAAATGTACAAGCTCAGCACCTATCTCGGCCATTCCGAGCCCAAGCACACGTTCTGGTACATCGAGGCCGTGCCCGAGCTGATGCAGTTAGCCGCGGCGCGGGCCGAACGGCGGGTTTTGGAGGACGCATCATGATCGCAACCTATCCATTGCCCGTCTATGTGCAGCGGTTCTTCACCGAGCGGCTGTTGACCCAGATGCAGGCCAGTCCAAACACGATTGCCAGCTATCGCGACACCTTCCGGCTCTTGCTGAGATACGCCGAGGCGCAGACAAGGCTGCCGCCGACTGAGCTACATGTGGCTCACATTGACGCCGACATCATCGGTCGGTTCCTGACCTTCTGCGAGGAGGAACGAGGTAACAGCGCGCGAAGCCGGAACACTCGCCTCGCGGCCATTCGCTCGTTCTTCAAATACGTCGCGGGCTGTGAGCCCCAGCTCCTGCACCATTGCCAGAAGGTGCTGGCGATGCCGTCCAAGCGGCACGAAAAACGCGTCGTGGACTTCCTGACCCGTGACGAGATGGAGGCCTTGCTGAAGGCACCTGACCAGACGACCTGGTTTGGGCGGCGCGACCGCGTTCTGCTTCTCACAATGCTCCAAACCGGCTTGCGTGTATCGGAGGTGATCGGCCTTCGCGTTGGCGATGTCGAGCTTGGCACCGGAGCGCACCTCAGATGCGTGGGCAAGGGTCGAAAAGAACGCGCAACGCCGCTTCGGACAGACAGTCGGTTTGCATTGAAGGCATGGCTTGCGCAGTGCCGGACTGAGCCCAGCGATCCCCTGTTCGCAACCATCCGTGGCAGGCCGCTCAGCAGAGATGCGGTTGAGCGAATTGTTCGGAAACATGCGGCAACCGCCGCCTCGACCAGCTCGACGTTCAGACTGAAGCGCGTCACACCCCATGTCTTGCGCCACACCGCTGCAATGCAGCTTCTACAGAGCGGTGTGGACCGAACGATTATCGCCCTTTGGCTGGGCCATGAATCGATTGAGACGACACAGGTCTACATCCACGCCGATATCGAACTGAAAGAAAAGGCGATGGCTCTGACAAAGCCGGTTGACCAGACGGGTGGACGATATCGACCGGGTGACGAACTCCTGGCATTCCTCGAAGCGCTCTGAATTATGCCGATATGCTGCGCCGATCTAACCGCAACGCAACAGGTTGTAAGGGTCGGCGCGGCATAAACCGGAGCGCGGCATTATG
>NZ_BSNL01000010.1 GCF_030159975.1 Sulfitobacter pacificus | reverse complement strand
TGTACGCGCAAAGCGATAACGTCACTCTCGAGCAAAGCAGAAGTGTCACTCTCCTCGCAAAACGATGTGAGGATGAGTGGACATGGGATGGGTGATGATGAGCGAGCGCGAGTTGAACCGTGTGGAAGTTTTGGCACAGGTCGATGATGGCCGGCTGAGCGTCGACAACGCAGCGAACATGCTGGACCTGACACGACGGCAGATATTTCGGCTGTTGAAACGGTATCGTCAGGATGGCGCTTCGGCGATCCGGCACAAGTCTCGTGGGCGCGCGCCGAACAACCAAATCCACGCCGCGAAGCGCGACTATGCTCTGAGCCTTATCAAAGAACAGTTTCTAGATTTTGGCCCGACACTGGCGGCTGAGATGTTGGCCGCGCATCATGGGTTCAAAGTCTCTCGCGAGACGCTGCGCAAGTGGATGGTCGAGGACGGCATTTGGCTTTCGCGCAAGCAACGTCGAACATTTCACCAGCCACGTTTGCGTCGGGAATGTTTTGGCGAGTTGATCCAGATCGACGGCTCGGATCATCGTTGGTTTGAGGATCGCGCTGGACCCTGCACCCTGCTCGTTTTCATTGATGACGCCACCAGCACCTTGATGGAATTGCGGTTCGTCAAATCCGAGAGCACGTTCAGCTACTTCGAGGCACTGGAAAGCTATCTGCTCGAACATGGCCGTCCCGTCGCGTTCTACAGCGACAAACACACAGTGTTCCGCGTGGCCAAGGAAGACGCCAAAGGCGGCGCGGGTATGACCCAGTTTGGACGTGCTTTGAATCAGTTGAACGTTGAGATTCTGTGCGCCAACAGTAGCCAGGCCAAGGGTCGCGTTGAGCGCGCAAACCGGACGTTGCAAGATCGACTGGTGAAGGAACTGCGATTGGCAGGTATCTCAGACATGGAGGCTGGAAACGTCTATTTGCAAGGCTTTAAAGAACGCTTTAACGCACAGTTTGCCAAAGCCCCAGCCAAGCCTGACAACCTGCACCGCGCCCTCAATGTGGAACCAGATCGGCTTGATGATGTGCTGTGTTGGCGCGATACACGCTACGTCGGCAAGCAGCTGGCGTTTTCCTATGACCGCAAGCGGATTATGCTGGAAGAAAACGATGTGACGCGCGGCCTTGTGGGTAAATACGTCGACACCTACGCCTTCGTGGATGGCCGGTTTGAGGTGCGCTCAAAGGGGCGCTCCCTGCCCTACAAAATCTTCGACATGGATCAACGGGTCACTCATGCCGCCATCACCGACAACAAGCGCCTTGGTGCCGTTCTCCAACACATCAAAGAGATGCAAGATAAGGCACCGCCAAAATATCCAGTTCGGACAAATTCTGAGAAGATGGGCTATAAGTCAAACGGTAGACGTCCCGGTCGGCCCTCCGGATCACGCACCCAAAAGTCGATTGTACAGGCGGCAAAATTGACCCAGAATTGACACTATGAATGCCGAAGAAGAACCAGAGATCATCATGTCCTATCTGTGTGCCGACGTCGAGGTCGACGGGCACCTCTTGACTGTCGACATCTACAAGAGCGACGTCGATCCTGGCTGGATTCTGGAAGTCATCAATGAGTTCGGCACATCTACCGTCTTCGACGACCCGTTCCTAGCTGATGGTCTTGCATGGCAGCAGTTCGAGAAGACTGTGACAGAAGAAGGCTTGGCCGCGTTCCTCACCAAAAAAGAAAAACGTCAGCTGTTCCAATGATCCCCGCAAGGCTTACCAACCCTGCGATATTTGACGTCTCCGGGCTGCCAAGCCTTGCTACCGTCAGCGCTCGTGGTGACATCCCTGCTTTGCGCAACCAGTGACATTTCTGAATGGCATTTACA
>NZ_BSNL01000009.1 GCF_030159975.1 Sulfitobacter pacificus | reverse complement strand
GTTGTCGTAGTACCCTAATAAAAGAGAAATTACCGCTTCTGGCCTATTTTGGCGATTTCTGTGCCTCTATTTAGGATATGTCCACAGGTTTCGGCGACCTTCGGATGAGTGGTTCCGTCTGCCAAATCTCTTGCGCGCGGAGCAGAAGTGCATGTCGATCAGTGTTGGAGCCGAGTTCTTCAATTGCGCGTCGTGCCGCATGAAGCGCTCTCTCGGATGGCACAAGTCCAGTTGTTCCGAGCCCTCGTGTTCTAGCTCGGCGGCCTATGGCTCCCTGGTCTGCATATCGATATTCATGAAGTCGGGCCCAGCTCTGGAGATTCTCCAAAGCCTCACTCTGTCGCGGAAACGTACGCAACAGACTCCGCGCTGCCCGGTTGTTTCGCGCCACCCGATAGGCAGTGCGAAGCAACGGGTGCTTTGATCCGAGTTCAATCGCAGCGAGAACAATTGTTCTTTGGGCTTGGTTCTCAGAGATCAGCGCATCTGCATCCGCCAATTTCCACAATCGCAGAAGGTCTGACGTTTGTCTGAACTGATGCAGGCTTTGTTGGTCGCCAGAGACTACAGCTGACGCCAATCTTTTAGCCCCCTGAACCGCACGCGCTTTCATACGCTTTGAGATACCAGCATGCGGACATGTCGATACCAGAGACCGACCGCAACTTTCACAGTTTGTCGACCAAGCAAACCGCCAGTGGCGCAATACCAGATCCGGCGTTTGCTCTTGGCAATATGTGCAGGTCTGAAAGTCATGTGTTGCCAGATAGTTCAATGAGCGGGCGCTCAAATTTGGCAATGTCATCGCCGCAATCTCGGTACGTTTTCTTCCAACAGCCGCGCACAATCGGTCTACACAAACTTGCTCAAGGTCGCTCGAGCGGTCGGGCACCCTGCCCCTTTGCAAGCCAAGATAGCCGCACAGTTCTTCGGTTGAACAGTGATTGGCTTGTGCCAGCCGGGTAAGCCAGC
>NZ_BSNL01000008.1 GCF_030159975.1 Sulfitobacter pacificus | reverse complement strand
CCAAAATTCTTTATTTGAAGAAATGGTACAAATTAAAGAACTTAAGCAGATGTTTTGGTGCAACTTATAGAAAAGATGAAGGCAGCCTGACATGCATGCACTGCCTCAGTGACCAGTAAAGTCACGTGGCTTTGGGGAAGTCAGCTTAGCTCTCATCACCGTGTCCCAGGGTGTGCTTGTCAAAGAGATATTCTGCCATGCCAGCTTCAGGGGCACCCATCTTGCGTAAGTTGGTCACGTGGTCACCCAGTTCTTTAATGGATTTCACCTGTTCACTCAGATAATACGTCTCAATGAAGTCACATAAGTGGGGATCATTCTTGTCAGTAGCCAGTTTGTGCAGTTCCAGTAGTGACTGATTCACACTCTTTTCCAAGTGCAGTGCACACTCCATTGCATTCAGCCCGCTCTCCCAGTCATCACGGTCTGGTTTCTTTATATCCTGCAGGAAGATTCGGCCACCTCGCTGGTTCTGCAGCTTCATCAGTTTCTCGGCATGCTCCCT
>NZ_BSNL01000007.1 GCF_030159975.1 Sulfitobacter pacificus | reverse complement strand
CGAGTCCACAGATTGAGCAAGAGGTCCGTCCACCGGTTAAATGGAAATTTCCTCGACGAGAGAGGCAATTTCGGCCGAATCCACCCATGAAACTAAAGCGACATCCATGCTATGGAGCTTACTTCAAATATGTCCGATAATGCAAACTTAATGGACATAACAGACTCCTACAAGCTGCGGCGGTTTAGGCATTAAATTGTGGGAATAAGCGCCGCGATGAAGTAGGCTCTGAACATGAACATGCAGCCACACATTACTTCACAAGACTTGGACAGCTTACCGCGCCTGCCGTCATGGGTCACCTCCGCGCGGGCGGAAACCTCTGAAGATGTGGCTTTTTTGTCGGGCGCGGCGCTGAACCACCTGCATCTTGTGTTGCGACGCGAAGAGGTGCCCCAAGCCTTGTTGCGGGACCGGCTCGCGTTGCGTGCGGCCGAGGCTTGCGTCGCGTTCTCTGGACGCTCGGAGCGGGCAGGGGAGTTGCGCGATGCGGCGCACCTGTTGCGGCCCGGCGATCTTCCCGGACCGGGCGGTGAAACCTACCTTGCCTGGCGGCGTGCGGTGGAGCGGCCGGTGTCGATCAAGGCTTTGGGTCGCGCCTTGTCGACCTTCGAGACGGGCCAGATTGCCGCGTGGCTCGATGCGGGGAAAGGGGCGCCCGTGACCCGGGCCGCGATGGCGCTGGAAGCGGTGCTTACCGGAGCGCCGCGTGCCGACGTGCCTGCGCTGATTCTTGCTGATGCAGCTCTGGCACAGGCGCTTGGCTGGGATCATCTCGTGCCGTTGTTGGCCGCGGGCCTGAAACGCGCCGACCTGCGCAAGCAAGGCGACGACTTGCGCTTGACCTGTCACAGGGCGCTGATTTCATCGACGATTGAGGCCGCGCGGCAGGCTTCCGACCTCGCGCGTCGGACGACGCATTTGAAGGCGGTTGCCCCCAAACTTCGCGCCAAGGGGGCGGGCGAAGCGGTCGAGATGTTCCTGACCCGCGATGCGGTCGCGCCCTCAGTCTTGCCTTTGCCCGACCGTGCCGCGCGGCGACTGTGCGACCGGCTGGTCGACCTCGGCGCGGTGCGCGAGCTGACCGGGCGCGACACTTTTCGGCTCTACGGGGTGTGAGCATGGCCAAGGATCGCGCCGACCCCGAACTGGACCGCGAGTTGTCCGACCTGCCGCCCGAGCTGCGCTGGCGGGAATGGATGCGCCGGATCGAGGCGGTGGTGTTTGCCTCGGCTTCGCCGGTGTCGCGCGAGGACCTGGCCCGCGTGGTGGGGCAGGGGGCCTCGGTCGACCTTCTGGTCGAGGATCTTGCCACCGATCTGGAGGGGCGGGCTTTTGAAGTTGCGCAGGTCGCTGGCGGCTGGATGTTCCGGACGCGACCCGCCTACGCGCCCGCGATCCGCGCCGCGGCAGATGTCGGCGACCAGCTACTTGATCTGAGCGAATTCGACGTCGCGGTCCTGGCCGCCATCGCTTACCATCAGCCGATCACGCGCGACGGGCTGAAGGACATCTTCGGCAAGGAAATCAGCCGCGACCTGATCGGCCGGCTGCACGCGCGCGAGCTGATCGGGACCGGTCCACGGTCGCCTCGCCGCGGTGCGCCCTATACATTCGTGACGACTGAGCAGTTCCTTGTCGCGTTCGGGTTGGAGAGCCTGCATGACCTGCCCGACAGGGAGCAGTTGGAAGATGCCGGGGTTGTGCGTGAAGCACCACAACAAGGAACCGTCTGAGCGGCTTTGTCAGGTTATTTCTCAACGCTTGGATAAGAAGCGGATGCGGTAGCATCAGGCCACTATTTCTCCCACGTAACCAACCCAGAGGCCCTGAGCCTCTGTTTGTTTGCGGCGGTAGTCAGCGGCTGATAGACGGTGGCGTTTCGGGCGAAAGAGAACGGCAGTTTGATCATGAACAGACAGGAACATCTGGGCCTGTCTTGCTGATTTGAACCGGCCGAATATCTTCTCCCGTCGACGGGTATGCCGATGCGATGCCTCGCTGCGATTGTTCAATCCCTTGTGTGATCTGTGATCGACACCTGGGCAAAGCTCGCGCGTGGCAACGCGATAACTGCGCAGTTTGTCCGTCACGATGACTCGAGGTGCACCCCACCGCTTCATGAGTTTCCGCAGAAACCGCTTTGCGGCTCTAGCATTTCGGCGTGATTGCACAAGGATCTCGAGCGTGTCTCCGTTGCCATCGACCGCGCGCCAGAGCCAGTGCTTCGTCCCGCTGATCGTGATCACAACTTCGTCCAGATGCCACTTTTCGGCGGGCTTCGCTCGATCACGTCGGATCTTGGCAGCAATCTGTGTTCCAAATTTCGCAACCCAATCTCGAATCGTCTCGTGGCTAACCGTGATGCCGCGTTCTGCCAGAAGATCCTCGATGTCCCGCAGGCTGAGGGCGGAGCGGTGATAGGCCCAAACGGGATAGCCAATGACCGAACGTGGAAAGCGATAGCCCTTCAAGGCCGACGACTGGACAGAAAATATCATCAGCCAGCGGTAGCCTCACAGCCGGTGACAGGCAACCTGACAAAGCCTCCACACCATCAGTGTCCAAATTTCGGGGGTAGATCATAGGCCGCGCGAACCAATTTACTAGGCAACGGATGACCGACGATTTGTTCCGCCATTCTTGCGCATTCGATCATCTTTTCTAAGTCGATGCCGGTATCAATTCCCATTTCATGGCACATGAACACAAGGTCTTCAGTGCACACATTTCCGGCCGCACCGCGATGCCCAGCAAACGGACAACCTCCAAGGCCGCCACAGGCAGTGTCAAACGAGTCTATTCCCAAGCTCAGCCCAGCGAAGCAATTGGCAAGCCCGCTGCCCCGAGTGTCATGCAAATGCAAACCCAAACGCAAGTCGGGCCACTTCTCGCGCACGGCGCTGACCACCTCTATAATCGTGGTCGGCACAGCCAGACCGACAGTGTCGGCAAGACGCAGGCGGGGAACCTGCAGGCCATATTCTTCTGCAAGCGCCAGAATCGAAGCAATCTGTGCTAGCACTCTTTCAATGGGAATAGCGCCTTCATAATTGCATCCGAACGCGGTCATCAGGATGGCGGAATCTAGCGGAATATTGTTATCGCCATAGAATTCTAGATATCGCCTTTGTTCGGCGATCATCTGTTGGTCGTCTCGGTTGCTGTTCTTGATTCCAAATGTCTGGGACGCATACATCTGAAGTTCGCCGCACAAATTGATGGACGATTTCGCAGCACGCTCCAGGCCCTGATAGTTTAGCCATATTCCGGTAAAGGACACTCCTTCGACCTTGGTTATCAGCCGTGCCACTTCCTCAGCATCAGTCATTCCCGGCACGCGCTTCGGATTTACGAAGGAAACACATTGAATATGTTTCACACCAGTTTGCGACAATGCGTTGATGAAACGAACCTTTTCCGAGGTAGGTATTTGAGCAGATTCGATCTGAAACCCTTCGCGCGGGCCCTCTTCGAATATTTCCACTCGTTTCGGCAGATCAAAGCTCATCTTCGCATCCTCGACGTATCTATTGTCATCAGCGCCTAGCCGGGCGCACCGCTTTTCTACTTGGCCAGAACCAGACGGCCGTTCACGCCTCCGGTACGCAGACGATCCAGTGCTTCGTTAGCTTTTGAAAACGGCATAGTTTCTACCGGCAACGCGGCGATCTTTCCGGTCTTTGCAAGTTCGACGAGTTCCCTGAGTTCTGCAAGATTGCCGACGTAAGATCCGCAGATCACCGTAGAGCGTTGCGCAAGCGGCGGCAGAGGTAAGGTGACTTCGCCTCCGAACAGGCCGACGATCACATATATTCCGCCCTTTCTCAGCATCGAAATTCCGGATGCCGCCGTTTCCGTAGACCCGACAAAATCTACGACAGCGGCGGCATTTCCCTGTTCGCTCAGAAGCGTCTGCAATTCCTCGGGCTGGCCCGGATCGAACGAGAAATGCGCGCCAGCACGAAGAGCAAAGTCGCGTTTGGCCGGATCAAGATCCGCCACCGCGATGCGCCCGAACCCCTGGGCCACGGCGATATTCAACGCGTTCATTCCCACGCCGCCGAGACCAAGGAGGACGAGCAGCTCATTTTCGCGATCGATCTCAATCTTGTTGATCGCGCTATAGGCGGTCAGGCCGGAACAGGCATAAGTCGCCGCCAGGCTTGGGTCGAGGTCGGTGACATCGACGAGGTATTTTGGGTGCGGTATCAAACACTGGTCCGCGTATCCTCCCGGACGCGCCACGCCCAGCGACTTGGGAGTGGCGCAGAGATTGTCATGGTCCTGCAGGCACTGCTCGCACTCGCCGC
Organism: Sulfitobacter pacificus; assembly: GCF_030159975.1. Lineage (NCBI taxonomy): Bacteria > Pseudomonadati > Pseudomonadota > Alphaproteobacteria > Rhodobacterales > Roseobacteraceae > Sulfitobacter > Sulfitobacter pacificus. The sequence goes on along the minus strand of NZ_BSNL01000007.1, from coordinate 93,884 downwards.
AACCTATCCAAGGATACACTACGTAGTAGCGACCGATTTCGCATTGATCGTCAGAAACGTCCGGGCCCTTTGCGACCAGTTTCCCATAGATTTCGTGGCCCAGAACCAAAGGTGGAACGATCCCACGATCCTTGAGATTGAGGCGTTTCCCTCCTCCCAGATCGTAAAACCCGTCCTGAAGATGCAGATCCGTATGACAGACGCCGCATCGGGTCACCTCGACGACGACTTCGGTGCCTTTTGGCTGCGGTGTCGTAACGTCGACCTCTTCGAGCGGATGGGCAAAATTCTGAACAGTGAAAGCGCGCATTTCGGGTTCTTCCATAAAATGAATGTGTTCTTATTCCGTCGCAGTCAGAGGGGCTTCCTTGCCGACGGGTTATGGTTGCCGCGGTGTCGAAGTCACGGCGCCGCAGCCTTTACCAACTCCTCAATCTCGAACAGCACATCGCGGGTGGCGACCTGGCTTCCGACTTCGACAGCCACTTTATCTATCCGGCCTGCTTTGGGGGCCAGAATCCGATGCTGCATCTTCATAGCCTCCAGAACGGCGACGACGCGGCCTTTTTCGACCACCTCACCGAGGGCGACGTCCAGGAAGGTGACCAAGCCGTTCATCGGCGCCCTGACCAGACCGTCGGAGCCGGCAGCCAAGCCTTCTGCCGGTGCATAGGTCCGATCTTCGACCATTCGCACCCGGCCGTCCAATTCCAGGTAAAGGCGCTCTTCTTGCCTGAGCACCCTGATCTGGCGATGCATGCCATCGACAACCACCTCTTTCGGGTCGGTGCTGTTTGCGTTTGGGAACCGGACAGTACGTTCCTGATCACCCGCGAGAACCTTCCAGAGGTCATCTTCCGCGCGGGCACTGATGCCATGGTCGGTATCGCCAACCCGCAAGATCAGCTCGGCATTGAGCCAGGTCGGGCGCAGATCTGGTGCCTGGCCTGCACCGCAGAAAAGAACCGCAGCGACGGTCAGAACATCGTTCGATATCTGATCATCCTTCCATCCGTCAGGAAAACGGCGTTCGATGAAGGCGGTCGTAGCGACACCTGCGACAAACTCCTGGTCGGCCAGAATGTCGAGAAGGAACGATTTGTTGGTCGTGATGCCAAACAGTACCGTGTCTGAAAGCCCGGACATCAGCCGTCGACGTGCGACCTCGCGGTCCTCGCCATGGGCAATGATCTTGGCGACCATGGGATCATAAAAGGGCGATACACGGTCACGTTCATTCAATCCGTGATCGGTGCGCACACCCGGCAGTGCCGAGGGTTCCCAAAGAAGCACCTCGCCGGTTTGCGGCAGGAATCCCTTTGCCGGATCCTCGGCATAAAGCCGCACTTCGATGGCATGCCCAGTCATCTGGACATCTTCTTGACGAAGAGGCAAAACACCGCCCGCAGCGACCTCAAGCTGCATGGCAACCAGATCGAGACCGGTCACAAGTTCGGTGACGGGGTGTTCCACCTGGAGGCGGGTGTTCATTTCCAGGAAGTAGAAATCGCCAGACGCGTCCAGTAGAAATTCAACTGTGCCTGCACCGACGTAATTGATCGCCCGCGCTGCCTGTACGGCTGCTTCACCCATTCGGCTCCGAAGTTGGGGATCGACAGCAGGCGATGGCGACTCTTCGACAACCTTCTGATGACGCCGCTGGATCGAGCAGTCCCGTTCGCCCAGATGGATCACATTCCCGTGCTGATCGCCGAACACCTGTATTTCGATATGTCGCGGCTCGATTACAGCTTTCTCGATCAGCAGCGTCCCATCGCCAAAGGCGTTTTGTGCTTCGGATCGGGCAGCTTTGAGCGCCGCTAGCAGGTCCGCCGGTTGGTGCACCAGCCGCATGCCACGTCCGCCACCGCCTGCCGCTGCCTTTACCATCACAGGATAGCCAATGCGATCCGCTTCGGTAACAAAAGTCTCTGGCTCCTGATTGTCACCTTGATAGCCCGGAACGCAAGGGACGCCAGCATCGATCATCCGGCGTTTGGCGATCGCCTTGTCACCCATGGCCCGCATGGCCTCTGACGAAGGGCCGATAAAGACCAGTCCCGCGTCGGCGCAAGCATCGGCAAAGGCAGCATTTTCCGAAAGAAAGCCATAGCCGGGATGCACGGCCTGGGCACCGCTTTTCTTGGCTGCATCGATTACGTTTTCGATTTTCAGATAGGATTTGCTGGCCTGAGCAGGCCCAATCTCAACGGCCGCGTCCGCCAGCGTCACGTGGCGCGCTGCGGTGTCGGCTTCGCTGCATATGGCAACTGTAGAAAAACCCATTGCGCGCGCTGTCTGGATGACGCGGCACGCGATCTCGCCGCGATTGGCGATCAGGATGCGGTTGAATTTTTGCGTATCTTCCAGTTTGGTCATGGCTGCTCTACCCAGTTGGTGCGTCGTTTCGCTATGAATGCGGTTACGCCTTCCCGCCCTTCGGCATGTTCAAGTCTTGCAAGAAAGGCCGATGCCGCGTGATGTCGAAAATCGTCGGATACCGGCAGGGCCAAACTGCGAAACAGAGCCTTTGTTTCCGCATTGGCTTCGCGTGCACAACGTCCCACGCCGGTCAGCATCGTTGTGAGCTGCATTTCCAATGCTTCCATGGTGTCACACAGTTCATCGACGATGCCGACCTGTTTTGCCCCCGCGCCATTGATGCGGGCGGCGGTCAAGGCAAGCCGTGCGGCGGTGCGGGTTCCGCATCGCGCCGCCACATAGGGCGAAATCTGCCCCGGCAACAGGCCGAGGGTCGTTTCCGACAGGGAAAAGCGCGCCTCTGGTGTCGCTAGGACAACATCGGCACAGGCGGCAAGGCCGAAACCTCCGCCCATGGCCGGCCCGTGGACGATTGCGAATGTGCAAAGCGGTAATTCGGCGAATCTGGCGAACAGCGCACCGGCTTCGGAATTGACGCGCTTGATGGCCGCATTTCCTTTGGTGCTGCCATCAAGACGCTCGATGGTCGCGCCGAGATCCGCACCGGCACAAAACGCGCTTCCATTTGCTCGCAGGACGACTGCCCGCAGGCTCGTATCCTGTGCTGCTCGATCAAATGCATCCATGAGTGCCGCGACCATAGCATCCGAAAGCGCGTTGCGCCGGTCAGGATCAGACAGTGTAATCGTCAGAACAAACCCCTGCCGGGTTTCCTGAATCGGGGAGGCCGAGTTCTTCTCCATGTCTCAGTACCTCGCCGTACCGAAGGTCGATGGATTGAGGGTCCGTTCCTGCCCCAGGGCAATCGTTTCGAGGCAATGGAGAAGCACGGCGCGGGTATCACGAGGGTCGATGATGCCGTCGTCCCAAAGGCGCGCGGTGGCGAACAAGGCGGTGGATTCGTGATCGTAACTGGCACGGATCGCGCTGGCGCGTGCTTCCATCTTCGGATAATCTGGTTCGGTGTTCCGCGCGCGAGCGGAATCTTCCGCCACGATCGTCATGACCTTGGCAGCCTGTTCGCCACCCATAACGGCAAGCCTGTTCGTAGGCCACGAAAAGATGAAACTGGGATCGAATGCCCGGCCGCACATGGCGTAGGCGCCCGCGCCAAATGCGCCGCCCATCTGGATGGTCAGTTTTGGAACTGTGGCATTGGTCACGGCCTGAATGAGCTTTGACCCGTGCTTGACGATTCCCGAAGCCTCTGCATCCGTGCCGACCATAAAGCCGGTGGTGTTCTGCAGGAAAACAATCGGTGTACCTGACTGGCAGCAGGACAGGATAAAATGCGCCGCCTTGTTGGCGCCAGCGGAATCGATCGGGCCATTATTGCCGATAATACCGATCTCGTGCCCCCCGATGGACGCGTGGCCGCACAGGGTCGCGACACCGAAACCGGCCTTGAATTCCAGAAACTGCGATCCGTCGACGACCCTTGCGATAACCTGACGCAAATCATAGGGCTCGCGGTAGTCCGCTTGCGCAATGGCGAAAATGTCGTCGCTGGGCCGAAGGGGGGCACGGGCGGTCTTTTGTGGAACGGTCACTGCCGGGACGACCGTCATGACCAGTTCGCGCGCCAGTCGAAGCGCATCACGATCGTTTTCCGCCATATATTCGGCAAGTCCGGTGATATTGGCGTGCATCTCGGCACCGCCCAGAACCTCGTCTTCGGCAATTTCGCCCGTTGCGGCGCGTAGCAGCGGTGGCCCGGCAAGAAAGATCTTCGAGCGACCACGTACCGTAATCACGTAATCCGACATTCCAGGCTGATAGGCTCCGCCTGCTGTGGAGGAACCATGAACGACGGCAATCACCGGTATCCCCGCTGCAGAAAGCCGGGCAAGATTGGCGAACTGCCTCCCGCCCTCGACAAAGAGTTCAGCCTGAAGCGCCAGATTTGCACCAGCGCTCTCGACCAATTGAATGTAAGGCAGCCGGTTTTTAAGGGCGATCTCCTGCGCCCGGACGATCTTTTGGATGCCCATGGGGTGCATGGCGCCACCTGCAATGCCGGCATCGTTGGCCATGACCATCACACGGCGGCCGGATATTTCGCCGATACCGGCAATCACACCAGCACCGAGCACCTTATCGACGCCGTCGTCATCATGCATGCCAATGCCGCACAGGGTCGACAGTTCCAAAAATTCGGTGTTGCGGTCGAGCAAGAGCGAGACGCGTTCGCGCGGCAGCAATTGCCCCCGCTTGCGCATGCGCTCTGTCGCCCTTGCGGAATTCTGGACGACCTTTTCCTCGAGCGCTCTGATATTGTTCAGGAGCGCGAGATGGGCATCCCGGTTTACTTTTATTTCCTTGGAATTGCGCGGGGCGGCAGCGTCCAAAACTGTCATGACCGGCGGCCCCCCATGTTCAATTCAAGATTAAATATCGACGTGTGAACTAACATCACGACCAACTCCTCCTTGATCTTTACTAATTAGTATATTAATGATACTCTCTTGTAAAGATGTATACCAAAGAGTTTTTTATCGATCGGATACGATTGTTTTGGGAGGTTTCCGTGAAGTTATGGCATTGCTTTGACGCGCGATCATTTCGTGCGCTTTGGGCGCTTGAAGAATTGGGTATGACCTATGAGCTGGAGCTGCTCGATTTTCCGCCCCGCGCGCGCGAAAAACGGATATTCACCGTCAATCCTCTGGGCACTGTACCCGTTCTGGAAACCGATCAGGGATCGATGACGGAATCCTCGGCCATATGTGAATGGCTGGCCGAACAGCAGCCGCAATCGGGACTGGGCGTTGCGGTCGGACACCCTGACCGACCCGCTTACCTCAACTGGCTGCACCATGCCGACACCACGCTGACATTTCCCCAGACCATCTATCTGCGCTATTCCTATCTGGAAGAAGCCGGACGACGCCAGCCGCAGGTTGCGGACGATTATCGGCGCTGGTTTTTCGGCAGGCTCAAGCTTCTGGTTTCAACCTTGGAGAGCCAGCAGTTTCTCTGCGCCAACCGGTTCACCATGGCCGACATATGTGTCGCCTACGCACTTTCACTTGCCGAGGATTTGGGCATTGATGCGGACCTTCCACCTCTCGTGAAGGACTATCTGGCACGGATGACAGGCCGCAAGGGATGGCACCGCGCCAAGACGGTTCAGGTCGATGCCGCCAAGGCGCTGGGAATAGAGCCGATAGCGCCTGCCAGGTTGATCCGGGCAGCCATTGAAAAATCGGCGGGATAGCACCCCGCCGTTTCGGCGCATTGTCAATTTTTGCGGTTATTCCCTATGCGGTACAGCATCTCGCCGATAATGCCGCGCCTGAAAACGAGAACACATGCGACGAAGATTGTACCGGTAACAACCGAGATCGGGATCGCGTAGCCAGCGATGTAGTTCTGCAAGGCGACGATGACGAGCGCGCCTACCACCGGGCCAAAGAATGTGCCAATTCCCCCGACGAGCGTCATCAGGATGACTTCGCCTGACATATGCCATGCAACATCGGTCAGGGCCGCGACCTGAAACACCACCGCCTTGGTCGCGCCGGCGAGACCTGCCAAAGCAGCCGAAATCACAAACGCACCCAATTTGTAGCGCGAAGTCCGATAGCCAAGTGAAATGGCGCGGTCTTCATTGTCTCGTATCGCTGCCAACGTCGCGCCGAATGGCGAGTTGACAACCCGCCAGATGATGGCCAGGCCGATGACAAACACGCTTGAGACGAAGGCATAGAGCGCCGCAGGTTGGGTTAGATCGATCAAACTGAAGGCATTGCCGCGCGGCACTGCCTGAATACCGTTCTCGCCGCCGGTTGCACTGAACTGAACGCAGAAGAAATAGAACATCTGCGCGATCGCCAAAGTGACCATGGCAAAGTAAATGCCCTGCCGGCGGATTGCCACCCATCCCATCACGAGGCCTGACAAACCCGCAAATGCCGTGCCCGTCAAAACGGCCAGCTCGGGTGTCAGATCCCATGTTTTAAGGGTGTAGGCGGTCACATAGGATGCGCCGCCAAAGAATGCCGCATGGCCGAACGACAAAAGGCCGACTTGCCCGATCAACAGATTGAACGCCGCTGCGAAAAGGCCAAAACACATGACTTTCATGACAAAAATCGGATAGGCGACCCAAGGGGCGACAATGATGACCATCAGCAGAAGCGCCACGGCGAACTGTGTGTTGATCCCACCGACGGATTTAAGTGTTCGGTTGGACGGCACCGCCAGTTCCTCTGTGTTTGTTTTTGTTTCAGTCATTTTGACCCCCAGAAAAAGCGTTTTGGCTCGATCAGCAGCACTGCTGCCATCAAGATGAAGACCATTGTATTTGCCGACGGCGCGTAGACGATCTTGGCGATGCCTTCAACGATGCCAAGCGCATATCCGGCAATGATCGCGCCGCGAATCGAACCCATGCCGCCGATAACGACGATCGCAAATGCCACAATCATCAGATTTTGCCCCATGAGTGGTGAGAACTGATAGATCGGTACCGCGAGAACGCCTGTGATGGCGGCGAGTGCTGCTCCGAGAGCGTATGTCCCGGTGACGATGAGCGGAATATTGATGCCCATGGCCTTGACCAAGTGCGCATTTTCTGTCGCTGCACGTAGATAGGAGCCTAGTCGCGTCCGCTCGATCACCAGCCAGGTCGACACACACAAGGCCAAAGAGGCGATTACGATAAATCCGCGATAAGACGGCAGCACCATGAAGCCGAGATCAATAGAACTACGTAACCCATCCGGCGCGGCATAGCGGCGTCCGGACGACCCGTAGAAATGCTGAAAAATGCCCTCGATGATCAGCGAAATGCCGAACGTGAGTAGTAGGCCGTAAAGCGGGTCAAGATCATTGAGCCGCCGGAGCAGTAGACGTTCGAGGATGACAGCAAAAAAGCCGACGACGACTGGGGCAATGATCAGAGCCCACCAATATCCCACGCCGAGATAGGATAGGAGCGCCCACGTCACAAAGGCACCAAGCATATAGAAGGCACCGTGGACGAAGTTGATCACATGCAGCATGCCGAAGATGACGGCCAGGCCGATCGACAGCATTGCATAGAATGATCCGTTGATCAGCCCAAGAAGTAGCTGGCCGATCAGCAGCGAAGTTGGTATTCCAAATAACGTTTCCATGCAGTCCTCCTAAACCGTCAGCGCTTCGTTGATTTGCTGTCGCTTGGCGTCGACATCCTCGACTGCGACCTCGCCTGTGATCTGTCCGCCATCCATCAACAGGAAGCGGTCGCTGACCTTCCTCGCCCACCGAAAATTCTGCTCAACGAGAATGACGGTGATGCCGCGCTTGCGAATGACGCGGAGGACTTCACCGATGCGCTGAATGATGACGGGTGCCAACCCTTCGGTTGGTTCGTCGAGAAGGATCAGCCGGGCACCGGTGCGCAGGACGCGCGCAATTGCAAGCATTTGCTGTTCACCGCCTGAGAGCTTGGTGCCGGGGCTGGATCGCCGTTCTTCGAGGTTCGGGAAAAGGTCGTAAATTTCCGGCAGCGAAAGACCACCTTCGAAGATGATTGGCGGCAGAAGCAGGTTTTCTTCGACAGACAGCGAGGAAAAGATGCCGCGATCTTCCGGAACGATGCCGATGCCAAGCCTTGCCCGCTGGATGGAATTCAGCGACGTCAGGTCTTGCCCCTCAAAGCGGATGCTGCCGCTGGTCGCGTCGATCATCCCCATTAGAGTCCGCAGGGTCGTAGTTTTTCCCACGCCATTGCGACCGAGCAAAGTCAGGGTTTCTCCGCGGCGCAATTCGAAGCTGACGCCATCCAGAACCTGGCTCTCGCCATAGCCGGAGACCAGATCACGAACGTCAAGTATGATATCATTCATCGTCTTCGAGCCCCATATAAGCTTCGCGAACACTAGGATCGGCGCTGACCTCGGAATAACTGCCTTCACACAGGGTGCGCCCTCTCTGGAGAACCGTCACCGAGTCGCAGATTTCTTCGACGACATCGAGATTGTGTTCGACCATGAGCACGGTGCGACCGGCGCGTGCACGATCGATCAGTCGAGAGATTTCCGGTATGTCGGTATGGGCGAGACCGGCCATCGGCTCGTCAAGAAGCATGACATCCGGCTCCAAAGCGAGCGTCGTTGCCAGTTCGAGTGCGCGCTTTCGGCCGTAAGGCAGCTCGTTTGCAATCGTGGAAGCCGCATATGCCAGCCCCACCATTTCCAGAAGCTCCCAGGTGCGTTCGTTCAGCACCGAAAGCGTTTCCCGCGACCGCCAGAATTGCCATCCTAGGCCGTTCTTGCTCTGCAGCGCGATCCTGACATTTTCGAACGTGGTCAACTGTCCGAACGTGGCGGAAATCTGAAACGAACGTACGATCCCCAACCGGGCGACATCTGCGGGACCAATTTTTGTTATATCCCTGCCTCGGAAATAAATGGCACCCGCACTCGCGGGCAGAAATTTCGTCAGCAGATTGAATACGGTCGTCTTGCCCGCCCCGTTGGGTCCGATCAGGGCATGTACGGATCCCTCCACAACCGAAAGGTTCAACGCGTCGACTGCCCTGAACCCTCCGAAAGACCGGCAAAGGCCCTTCGCCTCCAGGACGTATCGGGGTGCAGCGGCTATACCGCCGTTATCAGCGCTCATATCATATTCCTCCCTTGGTGATGACATCTCAGTCACTTCAAATAGCGGTTCATTTCATCGTTAGACATTGCAAGCCGCTTGCTTGATTGGTAGATAATTTTTACTCGTCAGTAGATTTTTATAGCAAATAAAAGGACTGTGCTCATGGCTTCGGGACTCAAGGAAGAAGCGTTGGAATTCAAAAAGAACCGCATTCTGGAAGTTGCGGGCCAACTGTTCTTCCAAAAAGGATTCACCTCCACGACACTGGACGAAATTGCGGCAGCGCTTTCCGTCACCAAACCATTCATCTATCAATTTTACGCCGCGAAGGCGGATCTTCTGGCGGCTGTCTGCCTCAGGACGACGGCTCTTGCAGCCGATCGTGCCAAGATGGCCAGAGAGGATCGCGGCACGCCCTCTGAACGGCTTGAACGATTTGTTCGCAGCCTTGCCCATGAAGTCATCGATGGCCGAACGTTTCTTGCGGTCTATTTTCGGGAAGAAAAGCACCTGCCCGCGGCTGCGCGCCAGCGACTTCAGGACGATCATCGCCGCTTCAACCGCGCTCTGCTGAGCCTTCTGGAAGAGGGCCGCGCCTTGGGTGATTTCGAAATCAATGATCCCCTTGTGGCCATGGAGGCCATAACCGGCATGACGACCTGGGCGTTTTTCTGGTTTCGCCCCGACGGCCGCCTTACAGCCAGTCAGGTTGCCGACGAATTGGCGACCATTGCAATGCGTGTTGTCAAATCGTGAAGCGCGCGTTGACGTAACCCGCGACGGCAGGGCGACCGGGGCAGTATCGGGCAGCTTTTCATAAAGCCGCCCGTTTTTCCGACATTTCAGACACTCCAGATAAGAGCGCAGTCTTTCGACTATCATGCTTGACTCCAATTTACTTACTCGTTAGTAAATATATATGCCTGAGGGGTCAATATAATTCCTCGCGAAAAGAATATATACGGAGTAGTTTTATTGTGAGGCAGAATGATAGAGATTACGTCTGAGATGGCAGGGGCGATTGTCGCCCTGAATTTTGGCCCCGGCGATAAGGTTTCGCCGGGTGATGAGCTTGTCGTTATGGAATCCATGAAAATGGAAATGCCGGTGCTTTCGCCCGCCTCGGGGACGGTTTCATCCGTCTCCGTCGCCGAAGGAGACGTTGTCCAGGCGGAGCAGGTCTTGATGACCATCGCCTAGCGAAATTCGAGCTGTCGCCACGGAGGAGTGGCCTGGCGCGATGGACTGTAGCCATTCATAGGAGGATTAAATGGCACTTCGAAGAAATTTTTATAAAACCGTCACGGTTGCTGCTGCGGTTGCGGCTTCGGCTGTACTTTCCCTACCGGCTGCCGCCACCGAGATCAGTGGCGGAACGGTGAAGATCGGCGTTCTGAACGATCAGTCTGGTCCGTATGTGGACCTTGCAGGTCCGGGCTCGGTTCTTGCCGCCCAAATGGCCGTGGACGATTTTGGCGGAGAGGTTCTTGGCGCCCCGATCGAGATTCTGAGCGCCGATCACCAAAACAAGCCTGACGTCGGATCGTCCATCGTTCGCAGATGGTTCGATGCCGATGGCGTTGACGCGGTTGCCGACGTGCCTACTTCATCGGTGGCATTGGCCGTTCAGGAGCTTGTGCGCAGCTCAAACAAGGTATTCCTTATATCGGGCGCCGCGTCTGAGACCTTAACCGGGACCGCATGTTCCCCAAACTCAATCCAGACTGCCGACGACACCTATGCGCTCACGCATGGGACAGTTGAAGCCGCAGTTAGTGCGGGTGCAAAAAAATGGTTCTTCATTACGGCCGATTACTCTTTCGGCCACACAATTGAGAACGCGGCCAGGACGATCATCGAGGCCAATGGTGGTGAGGTGGTTGGAAGTGTAAGCCACCCTCAGAATACAACGGACTTTGCCCAATACATACTTCAGGCTCAGGCCTCGGGTGCGCAGGCGATCGGGCTGGCCAATGCCGGTAATGATACGGTCGGCACAATCCTGCAGGCGGCGGAATTTGGTGTCGTGGACGGCGGCCAACAGCTCGTCGGTATGATCATGTTCAGCTCGGACATCAAATCTCTTGGGCTTGAGGCAGCGCAGGGCTTGCTTCTGACCGAAGGGTTTTACTGGGGCATGAGCCCGGAAGCTCAGAAATTTTCTGACCGCTTCATTGAGCAGTTCAAGTTGATGCCCACGCGCGAACAGGCGACGACTTACGCGACGGTCACGCACTATCTGAAAGCGATCCAGGCCGCTGGCACGGATGACTCGGAAGCCGTTATGGCCAAGATGAAAGAAATGCCTGTGACTTACTTTGGTCAGACCGGAACGATCAGAGAAGATGGTCGATTCCTGCATGATTTGACGCTCTACGAGGTCAAGTCTCCGAAGGATTCAAAGAACGAATGGGACTTCTATAACAAAGTTGCGGATATCCCTGCCGACGTCGCCTTCAAGCCAATGTCTGAAGGTGGCTGCCCGTTCATTTCGAAATGATGTTCACTTGTCCGGCCTCTTTGGGTCGGGCAAGTACTTCTCAATGGAAAATCATCCCATGAACAAGAGCACTTCTCCAATTGCGCCTGCGAAAACCCAGTCCATGCAGGATTTGATCGCCGAGCATTCTGCCTGGACGGCGAAAGCTGTATCAAGCGGCGGTGAGGAGCGCATTGCCCGGCAGCATGCGCTTGGAAAACTGACCGTGCGCGAGCGGATCGATTACCTGCTTGATGACGGCTCATTCCGGGAATATGGCCGATTTGCATCGCATTATACTTCCGAGATTCCGGTCGTAGACACGATCACCCCGTCGGACGGTGTCGTCATGGGGTTTGGTCTGATTGACGGCCGTCACGTATGCGTCGTTGGCGAGGATTTTACCGTCAAAGGCGGGTCACATGGCGTGATCAACGCCCGCAAAAAATTGCACGCGATCCAAATGGCGCGTCGCGAACGCGTTCCGCTTATTTGGCTGCTCGATGGCGCAGGCGCGCGCGGGCAGGAACTGATGAATGACGGTCTGCCTGATGTGACCCATTTTCTTGAGCAGGCACGCCTGTCCGGCACGGCCCCGCAAATCGGTTTGGTTCTGGGCCCTTGCGCCGGAGACAGCGCCCTGGTTGCCGCAGGCAGCGAATTCGTTGTGATGCGCAAGGACACCTCGATGATGGCGGCAGGTGGTCCTCCGGTCGTCAAAGCGGCGACTGGCATCGAAGTGACAAAGGAAGAACTGGGCGGAAGTTCGATCCACACCCGTCTTTCAGGCGTTGCAGACAACGAGGCCGAGACAGACGAGAAAGCCTTGGATCTTGCGCGCAGTTTTCTGTCCTACCTTCCAGGGAACGCATGGTCGTGGCCCGAACGTGGCGTTCCCGCCGAGCCTGAGAAGATCGACATCAATGAGATCGTGCCGGTGCAGAAGAGGCGCGCGTATGACATGAAACTGTTGATCCGGGGCATCGTTGATGATGGCAGTTTCCTTGAAATCAAGCCTGAATACGCGAGAATGATGATCACCGGCTTTGCGCGCATGGATGGTCATCCGGTTGGCGTGATTGCCAACCAACCGATGGTTCATGCCGGGGCCATTACCACGGCGGCGGCCAAGAAGGCTCAGCATTTTGTCGAGCTTTGCTCGGCCTACCACGTTCCGCTCGTCTTTCTGGAAGATGTCCCGGGCGTGATGACCGGCCCCCAGGCGGAAAAAGCAGGGACACTTCGTGCCGGATTGTCGCTTGTCAATTCTCTTGCCTGGTCCGAAGTCCCAAAAGTCACGATCGTCATTCGCAAGGCTTTCGGCTTTGCGGCCTGTGCGATGGCGGGTTGGGGCGGCGAACAAAGCTATGTCGCTGCCTGGCCGACTGCTGACTTCGCTTCTCTTCCCGTGTCAGGCGGGGTGGCTGCAGCCTTTAAGCGTGAGATCGAAGCGGCGCCGGATCCGATTCAGGCGCAACTTGATATCGAGGCACGGTACGCCGGCGGCACGGGTCCATACAACGCTGCAGCGCGTTTTACCGTTCACGACGTCATCGTTCCGGAAGAAACCCGCGGGCGCATACTCCACGCACTGTCACTGGCGCGATCCAGAAGAACCCAACAGCCCGCACCGGTAGCAAAATACGGAGTGGCCCCGTAAGCGGCACGTTCGCAAGACGATTGAGGGAGGATACTTAACCATGTCTATTGTTCGAAAAGACCCTAGGGTTCCTGCACGTGAGGAATGCGTCGTTCGCTATCTGCTTGATCGTTGGGCAGAGGATCGTCCTGAAGCACCTTTTGCGGTTTTTTGGAAGGGAGCAGTTCTGACCTATCGCGAAATGCGTGATGCTGCGATCAAGACAGCCGCCGGCCTTGCATCACTGGGCGTCGAGCAGGGCGATACGGTAATTGTCTGGCTTCCAAACGGTCAGCGTTGTTTGGAAACTTGGTTTGGTATCAACTGGCTAGGCGCAATTTACGTTCCGATCAATCTTGCCTATCGCGGTCGCATTTTGGAGCATGTCATCGAAAATGCCGCTTCAACTGTCATCGTTGCACATGCGGATCTTGTTGACCGGCTCGAAGGCATAGACCTTTCAACCCTTAAGTCAGTTGTCATTGTTGGCGGCGCCAAACGGTCTGTTGGTTCGCTGGAAGTATTACCAGAGTCTGTCCTCGATGGCGATCCGGAAGCCGTTCCGCCGCTTGAGCGTCCGATCGAACCATGGGATACCCAGTCCATCATCTACACCTCCGGAACGACGGGGCCGTCTAAAGGCGTTATGTCCAGCTATGCTCATCTTTGGGCCATGTCCGGCACGGACGGGTTTAAGATGATCAAGAAAGATGATCGCTTTCTGTGCAATCTACCATTGTTTCATGTAGGTGGCACCATTCCTGTGATGGGTATGCTGTCCCGCGGCGGTTCGGTCGCCATTATAGGCGCCTTTAGCACCAACAATTTTTGGGATCAGATCCGCGGAACGCAAGCGACATCCATTCTGCTGCTTGGGGCAATGGCAACATTCATTGCAAAGCGCCCCGTGTCTCTCACTGATCGTGATCATTCGCTCCGAACAGTCATCATCGTGCCGCTAGCAGAGGATGCAGAAGCATTCTCCAAGCGGTTCGGCGTCACTGTCTGGACGCTCTACAACATGTCCGAGATTTCGACCCAACTCGTATCCGGCCCCAATCCCCCGCGAGTCGGCATTTGCGGGAAGCCCCGCGATGGGGCCAAGGTTCGGCTTGTCGATGAACACGATTGCGAGGTCGAACCTGGCGAAGTCGGCGAACTTATCGTGCAAGCGGAATCCCCCTGGTCGCTCAATAGTGGCTATTTTCGTGATCCCGCTGGAACGGCAAAAGCGTGGCGAAACGGCTGGTTCCATACCGGCGACTCGTTCTTTGTGAATCAAGACGGAGACTGGGTATTCTTTGACCGTAAGAAAGACGCAATCCGACGCCGAGGTGAAAATGTATCCTCGTTTGAGGTGGAAGCCGAAATCGCAGCGCATCCTGCCGTCAACGAAGTCGCCGTCGTCGGTGTGCCAAGCGAGGTGTCAGAGGAAGACATCCTTTGCGTCGTCGCATGTGTTGAGGGCTTGAACCTAGACCCCGTAGAACTGATCGAGTTTCTACGGTCGCGAATGGCTCATTTCATGGTGCCCCGCTACGTCCGCATCGTTCCGGCATTGCCCCGCACCCCCACAGAAAAAATTACCAAACACACATTACGAGACGAAGGCGTAACAGAAGATACCTGGGATCGTGAAAGTGCGGGAATTTTTATTAAGAGGGAAAAGATTGGTTAGTCAGTCGACCCTTCTTCAATTCTGGAGCTCGGAGCTATTGATGCAAAACTATCAAGACACAAAACTTTTCGTTAACGGTGAATGGCGTGACGCGATAGCCAAGGAAACAATTCCAGTATCCGATCCGGCGACCGAAGAAGTGATCGGCCAAGTTGCGCACGCCCGCAGTGCCGACCTTGATCTCGCGCTTGAAGCTGCAGAAAAGGGCTTCCAAGTCTGGCGCAGCATTTCCCCCTTCGATCGGTCAAAACTTATGCGCAAGGCCGCTGATCTACTGCGTGAGCGTGCAGATAAGATTGCGGTCCTGATGACCCGCGAACAGGGCAAGCCGCTTGCCCAGTCGAAGATGGAAGTCGTCGGCGCTGCCGACACGATCGATTGGTTCGCAGAAGAGTCCCGCCGCACCTACGGCCAGATCATTCCGGCCCGCTCTAGCAGCATTCAGCAAATGGCGATTAAGATGCCGGTCGGCCCAGTCGCTGCATTCACGCCATGGAATTTCCCGATAAACCAGATTGTCCGCAAGCTTTCGGCCGCCCTGTCGGCAGGCTGTTCGATCATCGTCAAGGCGCCGGAAGAAACCCCAGCTTCGCCCGCCGAACTCATCCGCGCATTCGCCGATGCGGGCATTCCGGCAGGCGTCATTAATCTGGTTTATGGCATTCCGGCCGAAATTTCCGAGTACCTGATCCCGCATCGGATTATCCGCAAGATCTCCTTCACCGGCTCCACCCCCGTCGGCAAGCATCTGGCAGCCCTCTGTGGCAAGCACATGAAGCGCGCCACGATGGAGCTGGGCGGCCACGCGCCAGTCATTATCTGCAACGACGCCGATCTCGAGAAAGCGATCGAGGTCACGTCACTAGCGAAGTTCCGCAATGCGGGCCAAGTTTGCGTCGCGCCAACACGCTTTCTCTTGCAAGACGAAATTGCCGACAAGTTCATTGACGGCTTTGTCAAGGCAGCCCGAACGATCAAGGTCGGCAATGGACTGGAAGAGGGCATAACCATGGGACCGCTCGCCAATGCTCGCCGTATCACAACCATGGAAGAGATGATCCAAGAAGCCATCGTAGCCGGCGCGGAACTCAAAACCGGAGGTAAGCGCATAGGCAACAAAGGCCACTTCTTCGAACCGACAGTTCTGGCCGATGTTCCGACCTCGGCCGAAATCATGAACGACGAACCCTTCGGCCCAGTCGCTATAGTCAATCGGTTCTCACATTTCGACGATGCAATTGCTGAAGCAAACCGCCTACCGCTAGGCCTCGCATCCTACGCCTTTACCAGTTCAGTGCAGACTGCCCATGCACTCAGCAAGAACGTCGAAGCTGGAATGCTGACCATCAACCACAATGGTCTTGCGATACCCGAAGTGCCGTTCGGCGGCATCAAAGATTCTGGCTACGGCACCGAAGGCGGGTCAGAAGCGGTTCAGGCCTATCTTGATACCCGTTTCGTCAGCCAGATGAATTGACCATGATGCACGCAGATGACCAAAGCCCTGAACGTGATCTGACAGATCCCGCCCGCCCACAGCTTCTTCGCTACGGCGCCAAGAAGGATAGACCGGCTGTTCCTATTTGGTAATCCGCAAGAGATCATATCGCTGTCATATTCTCGCAATGCGGGAGCACCCGACTGTACCCGAAACCCAATTGAGCAGGCTTTCACACACCCACCTGTTTTGGCCAGCTGAGGAAATCTAATGACCACACGAGACATCGTCTTTGTCGCATTATTCTCTGCCATTATGGCAGCTCTTGCTGCATTTCCGCCCGTCACCCTCCCGCTCATTGGCGTGCCGATCACAGCCCAATCGTTGGGTGTCATGTTGGCTGGCGGTGTATTGGGCGCCCTTCGCGGGGGCCTCGCAGTTATCCTTTTCCTTATCTTAGTCGCTATCGGCCTTCCGCTTCTCGCCGGCGGCCGCGGCGGCTTCGGGGTGTTTCTCGGCCCGACCGGCGGCTATCTAATCGGTTGGATCGTTGCGGCAATCGTAATCGGCTACATGATGGAACGTTACTGGATTGGGCTGAACTATCTCAAAGCCAGCGCTGGCTGTCTCATTGGCGGCGTTGTGGTTCTCTACGCCATTGGCGTTCCATGGAGCGCGGTTGTGGTCAAGATTCCCGTCTCCACTGCCCTCATCGGCTCGTTGCCATTCATTCCTGGCGATGTGGTGAAGGCTCTGATTGCGGCAGCGGTCGTAATGATCGTAAAACGGTCCTATCCGATCATTCAGCCCAAAGCCGCCGTACCTCATTGAGGCGGAGTGCGATGTCGTCGCTCACGTTTCACGATGTCAGTGTTGTAAAGGGCGAGGCAGCAATCTTGTCCGGCATCAGCATTGCGCTGAGCGAACGAAGGGTTGCGATCATTGGCCGCAATGGATCCGGCAAAAGCACCTTCGCCCGCCTCTTTAACGGTATTGAAACACCGAGCCGAGGAGAGATTCATATAGACGGCGTTGCCGGATCGCGAACCCTTCGAAGGAATGTAGGGTTTGTATTCCAAAACCCGGATAATCAGATCGTCTATCCCATTGTCGGCGAGGATATTGAATTTGGTCTGAAAAACCTGAAGCTGCCTCCTGCGGAACGTGAAAAGCGCATAGTGGCGATCCTAGACCAGCTAAGCCTGCACCACCTTCGTGACCAGATGACACACAAACTGAGCGGTGGCGAAAAACAGCTGATTGCCTTGGCCGGCGTTTTGGTCATGCAACCAAAATGGATCGTTATGGATGAACCAACCACCCTTCTTGATCACTGGAACAAAAACCGTTTCATGCGAATCCTGAACAGTTTGAGGCAGAATGTGATCATGGTTTCGCACGACCACGATCTGCTCTCGGGCTTCGACCGTGTCCTGCACATCGACAATGGTAAATTAGTTGATGATGGCGTCCCTGCCACGGTGATCCCCAGCTATCTCAAGCGGTCGAAATGCTGACAGATCTCTACGTCTTCGGAACCAGCCCAATGCATCGGGCAAGGCCCGCTCGTAAGGTGTTGGGGCTGGTTGTCTATTGCACGGTCGTATTTCTTGTCGAAAGTCCGCTGTTCCTCGCTCTTGCGGGCACGCTCGTTGCAATTGGCTACATCACAGCGGGGCTGCAACCTCGTCATGTATATCAGGCTCTGCGCCCTGCCCTATGGCTGCTTAGCATAATCTTCGTGGCTCAGGTATTTCTGATGGATGTCTTGTTCGCACTGTTCGTGGTGGGGCGGTTCGCGGCACTGATTTTCGCTGCCTCCCTTGTCACCTACACAACGACAACCAGTGAATTCGTTGATGGAATTCGTGTCGCGCTCAATCGTACACCATCATGGGTGCCCAAAGATAAAATAGCACTGGCGATATCTTTATGCCTGCGGTTCATTCCTCTCATTCGATCCGTTCTGGAGGAGGTTCGCCAAGCACAACGTGCGAGAGGATTAGATCGAAGGCCGCTTGCTCTTCTCGTGCCGCTGGTGATCCGCACGCTCAAGACCGCAGACGAGGTGGCCGAAGCGATCCACGCGCGATCCTTCGACTGAGCATAAGAACGGCTGGCATTGCCAACTTAACGGCACCGACCTTTAACGGTCCCTAGGGGTGATTTTCTCAGGCGGTCATTTCAAGCGCATACCCGTGCCACAGGTTGAAGGCATCGGACCTTGCGTGGCGGTATGAGACGGTTGAGAGGCGGTAGCGGCGGGGTCTGAACATCGTGTTGATTTGATCGTGGGCCACGAGGAACCTTTGCGTCTGTCGGATCGATTTGAACCGGCCCATGACCTTCTCCCGTTTGCGGGTCGGCCGATGCGAACCCTCGATGCGATTGTTGAGCCCTTTGTGTGCCCGATGATCAGCTTCAGGCGCAAGAGCCCGGATCGGTTTGATGTAACTGCGCAATTTGTCAGTCACGACGACACGAGGCTTGCCAAACCGGGCAATCAACCGAGCAAGGAAACGCTTGGCGGCTTTGGCATTTCGGCGCGGCTGCACAAGGATATCCAGCACGTCCCCGTTCGCATCCACCGCTCGCCACAGCCACTGCTTCACGCCGTTGATCGGAACGACGACTTCGTCTAGGTGCCATTTGTCTGCAGCGGTGGGGCGGTCACGCTTGATGCAATCGGCGAAATGCCGGCCAAATCGATTCACCCATTTGCGCACGGTTTCCCGGCTGACGGTTACATCGCGTTCAGCCAGCAGATCCTCGACGTCCGCCGTGCTGAGCGCGAAGCGATGATAGGCCCATACGGCATAGGCCAGGCCGCTGGTCAATGATCTGCACGACTGGATGCGGGCCGAGCGGGCCCGGATGTCAAAGCACAACCCTGTCGCCAAGGCGATCAATTACATGCTCGACGGGACAGGTCGCTGGGAAGCCTTTACTGCATTCCTTGATGACGGGCGCCTCTGTCTGACCAACAATGCCGCCGAACGCGCTCTACGCGGCATCGCATTGGGCAGAAAGTCGTGGCTTTTTGCTGGGTCCGAGCGCGGTGGCGACAGGGCAGCCTTCATGTATACCCTCATCGTCACGGCAAAGATGAACGACATCGATCCGCAGGCATGGCTGGCCGATGTGCTCGCCCGTCTGCCGGATATGCCGATATCGCGTGTGCATGAGTTGCTGCCTTGGCACTGGAAGACCGCCACTGAATTGAAAAGGATTGCCGCATGACGCTGGTCGCGCGCCTCAAGGTCACATTATCTGACGTCGAACCTCAGGTGTTGCGGCGCTTCGATGTGCCACTGAAGATCAAACTCAACCGTCTGCACGATGTGATCTAGGCCGCCATGGGCTGGACCGACAGCCACCTTTATGAGTTCCGGGCCGGCGGTGTTGGCTGGGGCGTGCCCGATCCCGACGGCTATTACGATGGCCCGCTGCCTGCCAGCAAATCCAGTCTGCTTGATGTGCTCGAGGATGTCGGCACCAAGACCATCCATTACATCTATGACTTTGGAGACAACTGGCACCATGTGATCAAGGTCGAGAAGATCGATGACGCCATCCCGGGTGCCGACTACCCGCGCCTCGTCAGGGCCATCGGTGCTTGTCCCCCTGAAGATGTGGGTGGCTTTCCCGGCTACGTCGACTTCCTCGAAGCCATGGCCGAACCCAAGCACGATGAGCACGACCGGATGTTGGAATGGTATGGGGGAAAGTTCGACCCTGAAGAGGCAGAGATCGGCCGTATCCTCGATAACTTCGAGCGCCTCGCCAAAAAGTGGGCACCAAAGCCGCGCAAACCAAGGGCCGCACCCAAACGCCTCTGATCAATACGGCACAGCCACGGCCTCCGGCGGATGCTTACCTACTGGTAGTGTTTCGAGATAACGTATTGCCGCGTCGACTGAGAAGGGCTCGTCCCGCACATCCGCGAAGTTGCTTGCAAGCGCGGTGTCAACGGTAATTGGGAGGCCAAGTCGCGAATGCGATTTGGTGTGCTCGGCGGGCAATTCAGAGCAGTTAGAAGCGCAAGCCAAACAAGCCACCATCCTCGGTGGCATCGGTAAGTCGGGTCGGCAAGACATGCGCATTGATGTCAAATCCACCCTTAAATCCTTCGCTTGGGATGGCATCAGAGTTCATTGTCACAATGTACTGGAAGCCGCAACTCGCAGCGCGTTCAGCACCCACTTGAAGCGCTTTGGCCACTTGTCTCTCATCAACGCCGTCAAAAAGGTGGCTGTCATGGATTAAGAACCCTGGTGAGCGGCCACGGTTTGTAGAAAGTTCCATCATCATCAAATCAAAGCAGAAAATCTGCATATTGGTGATGCCTTTACTGCGCTGACCGTCTATTTTTACTTCAAAGGTAGGACCAGCGGACCCCGCATCTATGGTGAGACTCCCAGCCTGCTCGTAGAGGGATTGCGACAAGTCTTCAAACGAGACAATGGCCTCATTGAGCAAATCGTTACGTTCGTGAATATCGTCGCGCAGCGCTTGGGAAAGTCGGTTGCGATCCGTATCTAGGTCAGCCTTTGTGCTTTCGAGCATCTCAGCGGTCTCTAAGCGTTGGCGAACTGTTTCGACTTCTGATTCAGCACGTCCAAGCTCTTCACGCATGGCCGTATATTGTTCAAGCGCTCCACCGCTTTGCAAAACTTCCATCAACTGGCGACGACGGGCATCCAAAATTTGTTTTTTGGCTTCACGGTCTTCGATACGTTTTTCAGCGGAGACGTGCTCAGCTCCAAGATGGGAACGCCGGTTTTCTATGATGGTTTGGTGGAAGCTTTCGACTTCGTCCAAGCGGCGCTTCACCAATTCGGGCAAAATAACACCGGCTTCTGCGTAAAGCTTGGCGAGGTCAGCGCTGTCGGGCGCTTCCTCTTCTTTGAGCGCGGCATCGAGCTCACTGATCAATCTACGGTCGACGAAGTTTTCCTCTCCAAGAGCATTTATCGCTCGGGTGATCTCGCTGGCTTCGGTTTCGAGTGCGCTATATTCTGGGATGACTTCGAAACTGTTCAACTGCTCGCGGACCTGCTCAACGCGACGCGAAACAACAGCCAGCTTTGTGCGCAAATCAGCTGCGCGACCAAAGTGAGGTCCAAGCTCGCCGGATCGCGCGGCCTTACCCAGGCTCTTTACAACCTTTTCCTTTTCTCTCAGACCTTGGAAACCCTGAGAGATGGTCCAATCCATGCCCAAGAGATAAGAGATCGCAACTTGTTGGTCCCACACGGCCTGCATGCTGGCTTGCTGGGTCGGGGATTGGAACGCTCCGCTGGATTGCCTGCGGGCGAAATAGGAAAACAAGGATCTGAATGTTGGCTGAAATTTGATGTCGGTGTCTGGTGGTGCGTCCAAACCGAACCATTTGGCACCAAGTGAATGTGTCCAGTTCACATTTGAGAGGGTAAATACTCCTCTTTCTTCATCAAATTTGGGCGGGATCGGCCAATCTTCAACAGGACCGTTCAAGTAGACCTTACTGGGGGCCGCGCCTGAACGCTCAACCGTGATTTCTTCACCGCCGACGTCCATTTGCATGTCAAATGTAGAATTGATCAGCTCATCAGAACGAAAGATGCTGTCTGGACCTGCTTTCCCACCAGTCAAGAAATGCACAATGTCGATAAAGCTTGTCTTACCAGCGCCATTGCGGGACTGGCGGTCCGTTGCACCATCACTTTTGTCAGCCAGTAAAACGTTAAGCCCAGGACCGAAGTCCAAGGTCTTAAAGCTTTCAAGGTCGCTGCCTATGTGCCGGATCATTGGTCTGCTTTCATCACTGTGCCCTGTTTGGAATGTATGGCACCCATCATGTAGAGCAGATCAAGGGCCAAAATGAACCAGTTATAGTCAATGGGGGCATCGGGAGACGCGACGGAACGCCGATCTCGGATTTCATTCCATAGACGAGAGACAGTCATTGGCTCATGTAACAGCTCAAGCAGCTCTGCTCCTACACCAATCAAGGCGCGCTCTGCTCGAACATGCTTGGTCGGCAAGATCATCCGCTCAAGGCCTCCGGTTCTGGGTCCTCAAAAATATCGCAACGGTCAAAGAAGTAGGTCATCACGGCCATAGCAGCGGCTTGCCGCTTTGGTTCTCCTTTAACGCCTGCGAATTCCTGAAGGTAGCTGAAAATTTGGTCTGGCTGTAGGCCGATGGCCTTTAGCTGGCAGTATTTTTCACGGAAAGCTTCTGCGATCTTTTCGCCAAGTTCAACGGGGCCTGTTTTGCGGAAATACAACTCTACAAGTCGTGTTTTTGGGCGACCAAGCTGCAAGAGACCTGCCGCCTCGACCGATAATTCATTTTTTTCAAGTTTTAAAACTGATGGGGGCGGGGACAGCGGATCGTTTGGATCCAGTTCCCGCTTTTCAAGCACATCAATGACGGGTTGAAGATCTTGCAAGATCAAACCACTGACAATGGCTGCTGTCGGTACTGCACCGTACATCGCAAGCTTTGCGTCGTCGCTCATCATGCCATGAAGTGCTCTAAGCTCAGATTCGGCCCAGATTTCAAAATGAATGTCTGGATGTGCGGCGCGCATTTCATCCAAATGGTTGATAACCGCGGGCGGCTGCCCACCTGTATGGTTGTGAACAAAGACCCAAGCCTTCAAGAATTCTGGCCATTTGACCAACGCGCCTGTAAAATCCTTGTCCATCTTTTCGATGGTTTTTGCGTCTGTTGGCGTTTCGGGGCCATAACACTGAAACACAGTTCCGGTACTGACCATGCGACCGTCGCACTTCCAGTCGCCTTGATTGCCATAGGGCCGCACGATTTCAAAGTCTGCACCATGCGCATCGCTGGCGAGTTTGGCGAACCAGTCCTGAAACTCGGTCCCTTTCTTTTCCAAGAAAGCCGTCCTGAAATGCAGCGCCAAAAACGCTTCTGAGACGAGATCCATGCTTATCCTCAAACGATCAGGGCGTTCTTAAGACCCTTTTTTACAAATTCGGCCAGCAATGGTGGCCAGCTACTGAAATGCTACCACATTTTGTCTCTGAAATTGGCCTTTGTGACAAGGTAAATCATCGGTTTCGGCAACTTGACGTTGTAATTTTACAGCGCAGTGTGCTGCAGGACATACCCGCCAACTTGGCGGCGTGTATCGTCACCGGCGGGACTGTGGTGCAATTTATCGTGGCTCGAAGAGCCGAACGTCTACGAGTCCCTTAAACGCATCCTTCTGGAATTCGCCCGCTTTCACCATCTTTGGGAAATCGGGTAGGCAATCTCGCGTTACCCAAGGGATAAATAATTCGGCCGAGAAGGGCTGCATTTTCGAGCAGTTTGCTTCGCGATACATTTTGGCAAGTGCCCTTGCGACAGCGTAAGCGCCCGCCAGATCAATCTGCGACACACGGGTTCGGTTGATGGGAAGTAGACTGCCTTGGATGGCATTGGCCCCTATTTTAAAGTATATTAGCTCCCCAACAAGTCCCAGCCGAATAACATGGGCTCTGTCACTACGCAGAATTGAGACACGCGGGAACAAATCACGGACCCAGACCTTGTGTTCTTCGCACCATTCAAGGGCCTGCTGTAGCATCTCGACGCCGCCGATTGGCTCTTTCCAGACGCTACATAAATGCTGGAACTCGGCAAATTTGACATGGGCGTCGTCTCTCAGATCGTTGGGTTCAAGTATACCCTTTCGCGACGTTTTTGGGGTCCACAGCGTTTCTTCAAGCTTTGCCGCATCCTCTACCCCAATGCTCAATCCCTTAGTTGAAACCTTGGATGTCGGTGTCAGTTCTCTTTGCCGCGCTTTGACGAGCGTTTCGGCGGGAAATGGGGTCGAGATTTCCTGTTCCAGTTGGGACGGAACATTCGGGCGAATGATGTCAGCCGAAACTTCGGCGGGCGTGTCTGCCACCAAATCATGGTTTACCAACCATCGAAATGGCGTCCCCAAGGTCATTGGATCATCTGACATAAGTGCGACGTGGGGCAAGCCTTTGGTCAGCAGCGCACGGATTTCTCGTGTGTCCTGTATCTCCGTCCCACTCAGTCGGCCGAGGATAGTTTGTCTTTCGTGATCGCTTTGCCGCCCTTCAAGATCGGCGACAATTTGGTTGTGAATTTTCTCGGGCAGCTGGCGTTGGTGATATTTGATCGCGACATCTACGTCACCGTAATCGACCCGATCTTCAAGGGCGCTACCAAAGAGGCGGAGGGTGATCCGCTGTAGTCGTGTCGGGTCAGAATTGATCAGCTTTGCGCGTTCAACTAGTTCCGCGATTGTCATGTCCACCTTGGCGCGACCAAACCGTTTTCGCTTTTTCTCAAGTGCGAGCCTGTTGCCCAGCAGTGTCCGCTCCCACCAGAAGACTTGTCCGGGTTCGATGCTCGGGTTCAGGTAATCTGCCGTTGCCATGGCACGCAAAACTTTGTCGGCACGGTGTGCGTCGCAGTCCATAATTCGAATTACTTCTTCGATGCCAATGCCGTTACCACGATTTGCCGTCCGCAAAATTGTGCGTGCATCGTCAAACGACAGCCCTTCAATAGGTGGGAACTTTATAGGCGCGGTCGAATTCAAGTGCTCTGTTCCTATCTTGACGGGACTTCGACTACCGCCACGCGCATCGGTGGTAATTTTCGAGGCATTGACGTCCTTGTGCTGGGCTTTTCAATTCTGCAGCGTTACCGGCGCGGAGTGAAGCAGATTGTTGTTTCTGGCGATGTTTGCGGATCGATTGGAACGCCGCCGGATCGGTTGCACCCGTTCTACTTCTCGGCGTGCCCTACCTGTGATCGTTATATTCTGAGCAAATCGACTACGAGTTAGATGCGACAGAACCATAGGATCGTTTGATAGCAGGGTTCTCGATCTTTGGAGGTGAGAACGTGCGAGATGGGCCGGCCCCTAAGCGGCAGTATTCGCTTTGTTGTTCACAATCTGCGACGTGGCCACTAGCTTTTCTCCTTTTGTGTTGAGTTGCTCGATAATGCTGGTCGCAGCTGTCAGCCCGGCCACAAAGGTTGTCCCCGATCTTTTTCCCCTGTCCCACCAAAGAAAAGGGTGGTCCATTCCTCGCGGGACAAAAAGAGCGGTGCCTGCCCCTCTCCGCTGCGCTACGCCTGCGGTGTGTCCGGGCCTTGGCCAGCTGCAAAGTGACCATCATTGCAACGCAAACAAGGAGAAAAGCAATGACCACGAACTGCATCAAATTCACCAGCGACGATATCGAAACCGCAAAAGGTATCGGCTCAATCTCAACCCTGACTTTCGACCTCGACATCACGGTTGAACCTGTCGCCAGCTCCAACCCGATGGCCCCGACGCACCGCGTCCTTGGCCGCTCCCCTCGCGGCAAACTGGTCGAATGCGGTGGCATCTGGAAGAAGCAGAACAAAGACACCGGCTCTGATTACTTCACCCTGACGGTCCGCGATCACGCCTTCAACGCCAATCTTGGCAAGGCCGCGAGCCAGGATGACACGTCCCTGCAGGCCATCATCCCCTGGGGTCCCAAAGACGCCGCGTAACAAACAGGCCAGACCGCTTCGGCGGTCTGGCTTTTCTCTTGTCTCGTGTGGGCCCAAACAAAGCGAAGGTCTCACAACGGCATCAGTTCGGACGATGCCGGAATTAACAGTTCTGGGACTTGGACCTTCTTGGTGAAAGCCTTCTGCGCGTTGATCGAACTGGCGCGACACAAGGTGCCCACCCTAAGTTACGCCGCTGGTTTTGCCTCTCAGTTCCTTTGGTCATCACCGCCCTGCGAAGCTTCCGGACGCGCCCTTGCAAACCCAACTTAAGAGGGATTCATTCTCGAGCCTTATGGGCTAAGCTGATGACAAGCGGGCAAGGAACCCAGCCATGCGGTATCGCCTCGAAAAGATCATTCCAGCAAAACGGCAGCGCCGTTTTTATGAGTTGAGCGTTTCTCAAACGCTGTTTGGAGAATGGTGTCTGACCCGCGAGTGGGGGCGGATCGGCGCGAAAGGCGGACAGAAGATGGTGGCATATCTCGCGTCAGAACAGGATGCGATTGTTGCTTTGCGGCAGCTCAAGGCGACCAAGACTCGGCGAGGCTATGCGACGATCCCTGTCCAGTTGGAAATGTTTTCCGCCCTCTTGAGGTGAGCGCTGACAGCTGTTCTGGAAGCGCCGACCTGTTGCCCGGACCGATAGGGTGAGCAGCTCGAATTCATCTGCATCGCGCGGCCAATCTACGCGGCCCGAACCGCCGGAGTTTCACACCAAGATTGGTTTGGTATTTGACAATGCCGGCGTGCAGTTCAGCATGAGAAACGATGATCAATGTTCGCATGTGGCGCTCCATTCCATTGACCTGTTGGCCCATCAAATCGCTAGCCCGGAGGCGAGCGGTCAGCAACACTTGGGGGAGGTTTCTGGACGGCCTGTCGTTTTGTGTAAGGCTGCCTGCGAACACGCTGTCTTTCGCCGCTGGCTCGAACGCGTGTCCTAAATCTCTTTAATTTTGTTTGACACACAAAGACGCCTTTCGGCCTTGAGCGCTGCTGCGCAGCCCTCACAACAAACATCCCCCAAGCATGCTCCATTCCATTGCGCCCCGTACCGGGTGCAGCCCGCTCTCATGCCCCCGGTCTTTTCCACGATCTGTCCAACGACGATCAACGGAAAGGATCACATCATGACACTCGAACAATCCATCGACCTCGCCGAACTCCAAGCCGACATGGCCTTCGAGGCCTACCTCGCCGCCTTTGATGAAGACGCCCATCCCGAAACCCTCGACAGCCTCGAGACCGAGGCGCTGATCGCCCGCAGCCGCTACAACGATCTGCGCTCTCAGAGACTGGGTCACTGACCCAGACACCCCTGTGGGTCTTCGGATCCGCAGGGGTCTGACGCCGTCTCTCAGAAGCTTCGTGACGCCCTCAGAGGGTGCGACCCGCGCCAACCAGCGCGGGCAGTTTTCGTGTTCCGAGCGCCCTCCGTAACCGGCTCGGGCGCTCGGATTGCTTGTCGTCGCATGCGTCTTGAACACAAATTTCGGGGGCCTTTTCGACCTGGTTGTCCTGCATCGATGAGGGCGGAACCCGTTCCATGTCGGGCTGCGACGCGAGGTCTTGATGGCGTTCAATTCCAGCAAAAACACACATCATGCAAAACGTAATATTGTGCAAAGTGATGTATTGAAGTATAAGCGAAGGAAGACGTTGGCAGGATATGGCCAATGTTTGCACATTTTGTCCGAGGGGTCTGTGATGGGCGTTTCCCGCAAAGCTGAATGCTCCGCCGCACGCGAACGCGATTGCGGGCAATCGCTGCCTCGCGCGCGTCTTCGCATGCATCAATTTCCTGGAAGCGGGAGAACGCCCTAGTGCCGAGGCCAGCGAAAAACCTGAAGCTTGAGCAGCGCATTGAAGTGGCACGGCGCTTTGCGGCGGGCGAAAGCGCGAAGGACCTGGCGGCGGCGTTTGGCATCTCTCCGCGCCACGTGAACCGGCTCGCGAAAGAGGAGGCGGGGGAGGGGATTGCGGTGCGCGATCCGAGCGAGACAGTGGCCTTCCGGGCCAGTCAGTCTGAGCTTGCAGCGTTCGATGCCGAGTGGCGCGAACGGGGTTTTGCCAACCGGTCGCAGGCACTCAATGCGGTGCTGCGCGGTCGCTGCGGTTTCCTCGATGTGCCGCGTGATCTGGCCGCGGAATTCTGCGCCGCATGGCGTCAGGCGAAGGACGTGAGTGACGCCGGACTGGCGCTCGCCAAGGCGGTGCATCGCGGACGGCTGGAGGTCTCGGAGGCGGACCGCGAGGTGCTGATCGAACTGCTCGATTTGTCGCAGTCCATGAGCCGTGAGATGGGCCGGATGAAGGATGCGGCGCAGGCGCTGCGTCATCAGGAGTGGCCGCAAAAGGAAGAAGGGCAGGGGGCGGAGGGCGCGGTTCTGGAGGATGGCCCGCGCGCGATCGGGAGCGGTCTGAGGCTGGTGCGCAATGGCTGATCCGCTCGCCTTCTATACCTCGGTCATGGGTCGGCTCTGGGAGGATGAGCGCATCCGGGGCCAGGCCGCGGCGCGGATCGACGCGCGGCTGGCGGGGCGTCGGCAGGGGCGGAGTTTCGCGCGCGTCGGATCCTTTTCGGCGCGCAACGCGCTGAAGGCGGCCTCGGGCCAGAGCCGCGCGGCGGTGTTCAAACGGATCCGGGCCGGAGGCTGCAAGACGCGTGCTTCGCTTGGGGCGCAGATCTCCTACATCAACGACAAGGCGGTCTACACCTATTCGACGATGACCAACGCTCTGACCGATGCGGCGGTGCTTTCTGAAGAGCAGAAAGAGGACATCATCGAAGATTGGGCCGGGACCTGGCGCGGCTCGACCAAGCTCGGCTTCACCTCGCACATGCTGCTCTCCTTCCCGACCGACGTGACGGTCGATCAGGTCCGCGACATCGCGATGGACTGGACGGAGCATTTCTTCGAGAGCGGCGAATACGGCGACCAGTGGGACTATGTTCTCGCGGTCCATGACGACCGGGCGCATAAGCATGCCCACATCATCCTGAACAATCGCGGCGTCGAAAACGGCACCTGGTTTTCCTGCTGGGCCGAGGGCGTGATGTCGCCGCAGCTGATGCGCGAGAAGCAGGCTGCGATCGCGGAGCGCTACGGCGTGATCCTCGACGCCACCACCCGGCTCGAGCGGGGCATCTTCGAGAAGCCTGCCGGGATCGAGGAGATCTATTGCGCCAAGGAAGAGGCCCGCCTGCCGCGTGAGATCGTCATGACGGCCCAGGAATCCGCCATCGCGCAGGCGCAGGTGGTGGGCTTCGCCAAGGACTACAAGAACCTCGCCGACCTGTTGGACCGGATGGACCAGCGCCACATGGCGCGCGCCGTGCGCGGCATGGCGGACGGTCTTGGCTCGGGCACGCCGTGGAATTTCACCGAAGGAGAGATAGACATGAAGGACATCAAGACCGTCGGTGATGCGATCGACTATTCCGAGCGCACGATCGAGGCCCTGCGGCTCAAGGCCGAGGAACTGGACCCGGCGGAGCGGGCCGCTTTTGAAGCCAAGGCCGCGCCGATCATCGCGGACCTTTCGCAGATGGTGCCGGACCCGGAACTGCGTGCGCGCTTCGGCAAGCAGCTCGAAGAACCCTATCCGCCGGGGGCGGGCAGCGAGGTGCTGATCGCCGCGCTGCAGTCCGGCAATGACGAAGGGCTGCGCGATGTGCTCGAGCGCGCCGAGGAGGTCGGGATGGACAGCGAGGAGCTGGTAGCCCGGATCACTGCCGGCGGCACGCGGAACTACGGCATGGCGCAGGACTGGGTCGAGCGCGACATGAACGCACTGCTGGCGAAAGACGGTCTCAGCGTTGAGACCGCGACTGACGACCAGCTCGATGCTGCGCTCGAGAAGGTCGACGGGGTGATGGACGCGCTGATGGAACGCGCCAAGGAGATGGGCGTCGAGATCGGCCGCACCCTCGCGGACGAGGAGGAGGCGACGCTGCCTCTCATCGACGAGGACGACCGGACGCCCAATCCCTACCTGCAGGACCTCGCCGACATGTTGCGCGATGGCAAGCTCACCGAGGCACAGGAAGAGACGGTCGAGCGGACCCTGCAATCTGAGCTCTTCAAGGAACTGGGCGAAGAGGGCCTGGCCGAACTCCGCCGCGGCAACTATGAGGTGCTGGACGCGGCCCTGCCGAGCAAACTCGACCAGATCACCGTCACGCAGGAATTCCTCGAAATGACGTATCAAGAGACCGGCGACCAGGTCTTCACCGACCGCGCCGCCGGGTTGCAGCAGGACAAGGCGACCGAGGTCGCGCGGTTGCGCGGCCAGCAGGAGGCGCAGGAGCTGGGTCGAGATCTCGATCGGGACCGCGGTCTCGATGACGAGATGGAATTCTAAAGGGGAGATGACCACCATGACCAAGACACTCCCCCTCTGGGCCGCGCTTCTTTTCGGTGTGATTTGCGGCGCCGTGATCGGCACCATTGTCGCCGCCTTCTACCTGACCCTGGCCCTGAAAACCGGGTTTCAGAGTTTCGACATGTTGGCACTCTGGAAGGCCAGCGCCGGCACGCGCGCGGCGCACCCCGAGGCCTTCAAGGTCGGGTTTGGCGCTGTCGGCTTCGGGGCCGTCGGCCTCGGCGCCCTGGCGCTGGCTTGGACCTGGAAGAAGGAGCGGGACGACTACGGCTCGGCCCACTGGCAGACCAAGGCGGAGCTTAAGAAGAACGACATGCTGCAAGCGCCGGGCAAGGGCTTTGTTTGCGGCAAGCTTGGTGCTCCGACCTCCAAGGCCGAATTCATTTCCTCGACCACGATCCCGCATGTGATGATGGTGGCGCCGACCCGCGCCGGTAAGGGTGTGGGTTTCGTGATCCCGAACCTTCTGAGCTTCGCGGGCTCGGTCGTGGTGCTCGACGTAAAGGGCGAGAACTTCGAGAAGACCGCGCGTCTCCGGGCGGTGAACGGCGATGAGGTCTATCGATTCAGCCCTTTCGACTGGGCCAATGCTACACACCGCTACAACCCGCTGTCGCGGATCGCCAAGGCGCCGACATTCGCGCAGCGCTTCACCGAGGTCTCGATCCTGGCCGATCTCTTCCTCGACAAGGACAACAAGCAGCTCGATACCTTCTCCGAGGCCGGCAAGTCGATTTTCGTTGCGGCCTGTCTGCTGGCGATCCAGCGCGGCACCCCGAACCTTGGCGAGGTGAACAAGATCGTCGCAGGGGGCGAATACAAGAACGCGCAATACAAGACCTATGCCGACGAGGCCAAAGAAGACATTCTGCGCGAGCTTTGGACCAATGCAGCCTCGGCCTCGTCGCGGCTGCTGACCTCGAACATCCAGGCCCTGATGACCGCCGGTCTCAAGCAATGGGACAACCCGGCGGTGCGCTCGGCCACGCAAGAAAGCGACTTCGATTTTTCGACCTTCCGCAAGACCCCGCAATCGCTTTACATCGCGGTGTCCGAAGATCACATCGCGACGCTGGCCCCGCTCTTGCGCCTGATGTTCGCCGATCTCATCGCCTCGATCCGCCTGAACGAGCCGGGCCCGAACGAGCCCTGGCCGGTCATGATGATGATCGACGAATTCCAGCAGATGGGGGCGATGCCCTATCTGGAACGCGCGATCCATTCGCTCGCGAGCTATGGCGGTCGCGTCGCAATGATTGCGCAGTCGCTGGCCTCACTCGACCGAATCTATGGCCCCGAAGGTCGCGAAAGCCTCGAGAACGGGGCGGGGCTGAAGCTCTACATTACCCCGCGGGATCAGCGCACCGTGAAGGAGGTCTCCGCCGCCGTCGGCAGCACGACTCGCGAGGCGGTGACCAGGATGTATGGCCGCAACAAAGGTATCCTCGGCGCGACCTCGACCTCGGCGCGGCTGGAAGAGCGGCCGCTCCTCTCCGAGACCGAGGCTCGGTTGATGGATCCCGACGAGGTCATCATCCTTGCTTCGCCCCAGCACCCGATCAAGGCACGCCGGATCAAGTATTACGACGATCCGTTCTTCAAGGACATGCTGGCCCGCCAGGAGGGCAAGCCCTTCCCCTATCCGCCGAGTGTGCAGGGCGTGGGGCCCTGGGGCGGCGACGGTGGTGATGAGTCTGGTGCAGACGAGCAGGCGAAACCAGCCGAACGCCCGCCCATGCGGGATCGGTCGCAACGCCGCGAGGCGCGGGCGATGAGCGTGATGGCGATGGAGGCCGGACGCGGGCAGCCGGTGCCCGAGACGCTCGAGCGGGAAGCGCCCGTGCCGAAGGAATGGGAGGCGGCGCTCGATCGGCAGGAGGATTTCATCGAGGAGTTGTTGGGTGGGTGAACTTCGCCTAGAGAGTTCAACAAAACTCTTTGAAATTGGGCACTTTCAACTCTAAAGTCACAAAAAAGTGGCGTGGTGACAGTGGAAAAGAAAGATATTGACAGCATTCTCCGGGCATGTACGCGCGGCAGCGACTACTACGCTGTCCCTCCACTGGGCAATCGTATCAATTTCCATTCCCAACAAATACGGGCATTAAACCTAATTAAAGCTCTACATGCCCGAGGAGATGGAGCGTTTAAAGGTGGCAAAAGGAGCACAATCGCGGTCGTAGGGGCGGGCCTGTCCGGAATCACAGTAGCTATAGGTCTACTCACAAAGGGACATATCGTACATATCTATGACATCTTTGAACGCCCGCTTTCGAGGCAAGCAGCAGCATCGCACAGGATGTTGCACCCGACGATGAATTTTTGGCCCGATGGTCAAAAGAAAATGTCAGCGACAACGTCTTTGCCTTTCTTCGAATGGTACCAGTTGCGGTGTGACGAAGTGATTTCGGAGCTTCAGGCGGAATGGGAAAGCTACTCTAAGAAATCCAATGAACGCCTTGTAGAATTTTTCGGACACGAGGTGGAAGGCGTAATCCAAGGAGCCGCAAGCACTTATAGACTTCGCGTCAAAGGTCACGGCAATTCCGCAGATCTTTATGATGCTGTCTTTCTAACGGTTGGATTTGGCAATGAAAAAGCAGACGATAATTTTCCAACGCCCGGTTACTGGGATCCAGATACACTGGACCGTGATGCAGATGACTTAAAAATGCGGAACAAAGTCATCAGTGGGGCGGGAGACGGCGGTCTAATAGAAGTGCTTCGATGCCTTTATCGCTTCAAAAAGGGCCTCTTGGCGTTTCACGTTGCCGAATCTCTGGAGGGAACATCAGTAGAAGCCCTGATTTCCGATGCAGAGAAGCAATTGGCACTTCCCGATCTGAATTTTGAAGGCTTCGCAAACGTTCAAAAAAAATATCAAGAAGCAGTTGAACTTCTCGCTAATGCAGCATTTTGCGAAAATGGGATCGAAAAAACGTGCGAAGACGCAAGATGTTCGTGCAAATTGGTTGAGGCTTTGACCATCATCCGGCAGGCGACCCGATCCAAAGCATTCGTAGATCTTGTTGATAATAAGGCAAGACACATTGCCTTTTCACGAGGAGCACCGGCGCACAAACTACTGGCTCTGCTTGCGGAATACGATGGGCGACTCAAATTCAGATTTGGAAAACTACAGAAGCGGGAGAGCGACGGTCGTTTGACGATAATCTCTGACTCAGGTGGCGCGACCGGATCAGTGAATGAGGTCTTGCCAGAGAACGGTGGCATTTATGTACGACATGGGGCGCAGACTTGTTTCGGAAAAGTGATACAAAAGGATGAACCTGATGTGTTCGGCGAAGGTCATGCTTGGCTGTCTGAGTTTAATGTTGTGCCGCACTTTACAGATTCCGATTTCTCTGACGGGGAAAGTGATATTGCTCCGTCAAGTCTTAAGGAGCGAGCAAAGAGAAGAGCCAAAATGGCGGAAACTGCGTTGGTGCGCTTGGCAAGTGATCCCGGTGCAAGAGTAGTGTCAATTGAACACGATCAAGAACGCAGAGGAACGGTCAAGTATCTCTATGCTGGACCACAAGTGAGGTTTGGTTTGTCCAGTGGACAACTGTTTGGAGTGCCAATCGAGTATGAAGGGCCTCTGGAACGTGGTGCGAAAGCCGTTCCAAGAAGTAGGCAGGTCTAATCGATGTTGTCAGAGGGACAAAAAGTATCTGTAAAAGGCTACGACGGCGCAATACGGCTCGGCCCAAAAGTCATTCTTAATAATGATTTAGAAAGACAAATTGCCGTTAGAACAGTCTTTGAACAGGTCCAGCCACCCAATCTACAAAGAAATGACGAGCTCTATGAACCCGACGCCGCAACAGTGTTTCCGGTAGTTGAAATGATGCCATCTTGGCATCTTCTCTATAGCGTAAACCCTTTCCCTGCCGGAAACTACACCGACAGGATGCGAACAGGCAGTAATCGTTATACAATATTTTTGCCACCTGATGCCGTCGATGTCGGTCAAAATCTTCTCCTTCGGCAGAATCATGGCATCAGCGGCGACGTCCGTCGCCTCAATCGACCGGTCGAAATTATAGATTGGAACAATAACAGTATTATTGTGACAGGCGCAATTGAACTCACTCCCCGGAACGGAGAAGCAAAAATAGGAGGAAGAATCGGATCAGCGTTTGAGGACGAGCGAGGCAGGCCTCTAGGGATTTTGATATCTCGCAGCGACGAGGCTTGGTTTCTTGCGCCGTTGGCTCCATTCCTCGAAAAGACCGGCCTCTCATATTGTGATCAATTGGCGACGGATACAGGTAACCTGATAACACGGATCGGAAGCGCTCCAATACTGACGGAGGAAGCTGCGTGAGTAAGGAAACCAGTCAGTCAACACAACGGGAAGAAGTTCTCGAAGGAGTCATCAGGCTTCTCGATATAAGTATTGATATCAATAAAAGAATTGAGGATCTCGAGTTCTCAAAAAAACCAGGCGCTGAGATTTTCTATGTCTTTGACGAAAATGTGTTCGAGCTATTTATCGACCCCTCAAAAGATCGTTTTCGCGTAACTTCATTCTTCGACAGTTACTGGCTGCGAAAGACCGATAGGAGAAATCGGCGCTTCATAGAACAGGCACGATTGCTGGCGGCAGAAACGGTGTTGACCGGCGTTCTTCCAGGTGCGGTGAATAACCGTATTTACATGTCGGGTTGGCATCAGAGAGAGCTTGCTGGCCGCTTAGAAAAGATTCAGGAAGCCATGCGGCAGCCCTCCTCGAGTCAGCTGTCAATCTTGGCAAAAGAGATCAGACAGAAAGCTGAGGTGCGCCAGAGCCTAGATGATTGGAGCGCTCCAAGCGAGGTTGTAAAGCGTTTTCTTGATTTATACATCGCAGCCGACGAAGAAATTGTATCGAGTGAGGGAGGAGTTGACGCGGCCATAAGGCTACGTAACTCTCGTGTCTTGGCCAATCTATTTGCAACGTGCTCCAGGAGTGAGCAAATTGAGCAACTAAACAGAATCGCCCAGCGGGGTATCGGGGATAGAATAGCCTCTATCGAAGCTCGGTTTGGCATCAACACCATGCAAGAGATCTCGCAATCGGCAAGGCAATGGCAGGATAGATTGCTCAAAGAGGCACAGCGTGTCTCTGAGATGTCTGGACGATCAACCAAAAGAGGGAAAGGTGGGTTTGTATGGGATGCCAATTGCCTTGCGCTTCTTCAGTGGATTTCATCAAATAAACTGAGGGAAAATCAGAGAATAGTATTCGTAACAGGTGATGAACTACTGTATTCGGCATATCGACGTTGGTATTGTGATATTGGCGAAAGGCGCAACAAGTCTGACGAATTTCTACTGCGTCGGATTTCTCAGTACAGCCCTGTTCTGTCGACGGATGAGTTTGAGCTAAAGTCTGGAGCGGTGCGCGAGCAGCGCAGCGAAGCTACCAGATTGGTCAGTGACATCTTAATGACCGTCGAAGTATCACTTCTTCCGTTTAACCTATCGCTACTCCATCGAGAGAACTTGGAGGAGTCGTCGCGAAATGCGATTTTCCGAGCGCGACATGATTTGGTCTTGCGCTACCTTGCGCGTAAGCCAGACACTGATGACGCGTTGGCTTATTTTGAGAGGCGGTTGCAGCCGATATATTTTGAGCGTCAGAGCGACAAACTTGAGGAAATACGAGCTCTTTGGAGAACGATTGAGCGCCTGACGGTCGCTGCATATCATGACACCTTGCGTGGGCGGCTGGAGTTTAGGGATCGGGTCTTTAATGATCGTGATATTCCTGGCGATGCAGATAATGTTGAATTAGAGAGTGCGATTGGAAGGGTCATTTCGGAGACTGCTACTGATTTGTTTAATCGTCTGGCTGAACGTTGGGTTCCTGCCGCAGTTCAATTCCTGGAAGACCTGAAGTCCGATGAAATTATTAGTACCAGGCGTGCGCCGAAGTCAATTTGGTATAAGGGGTCTGACGGTTCGTTTATCGCAAATAGAATTTTGCAGTGGAAGCTTACAGAAGACAATGGTTCGGGGTTGATTGAGGTAATTTGGGGTAGTGAGGGCCGCTTCAAGCCCTATGATGTGTTTGGGTTGGCGGCCGCATTTGCTCTGTATTCACATGGGTGGGCGGAGGCAGAGAATTTTTCGGATTTGGCTATTCGGTCTGGGTTCGCGTATGGCGCTGATCAGGAAACATTGATTGAGCTTCAATATATACGTTGTGTGGCGCGTCGTTTTGTATTCGCTGATGAAAGATCTTTTTATGAGATAGGTGGCGATGCTGGTGCTTCGCGGCGGATGTTGATGGATGAATTGCACGCAAAGGCTATTGAGGCTTTGGCTAAGTCCAAGGAATTATGCCGAAGCGTCGACGATGTCCACTATAGATCTCTGTTGCTTTCCAGGCTTGGTTTAGAAAGCGCCTCGCTAGATCTGATGCTGCTGGCGATTTCCTATCAGGCTGATTTCGGGTCTGAGCGACGAAGTGGTGATCGCCAACTGTTGGAACGAAGTTTTGAGCGATTGGAGCGGGTTGGCAAGCTCTTGGACAGTTGTGAAGATGGTAGGAGGGTGGACTTGTTGGAGCAATTTGACGGAACATTGGCTGCGGCTGTTTGCGTCGATTTTCTTCTAAATGGTGCGGGGGCCAAAACCAGAAAGCTCTCGGATGAGTTGGCCGCTCGCTTGGTGTCGATTGGCAAGTGTGAGCCACACGATCCTGACAGATCGTTTCACCTGCTTACCGTACTGTATGCTTCGGCGCGGTTGATCCGGAGCGGTTCTGACGCCAATTGCTCTTCTGCTATTCGTCAAGCAATAGAGAACGGGAAGGGAGAGTTCAGACGCTTGGCATTTGACCGATCAATGGAGCGCTGCGTCGTACAGGCATTAGATAGAGGTGGCCTGATCTAGTTTCGTCGCAGTAAACCGAGCCGGACCCTAATCGATCATT
The DNA here is from genome assembly GCF_030159975.1 of Sulfitobacter pacificus. Classification (NCBI taxonomy): domain Bacteria; kingdom Pseudomonadati; phylum Pseudomonadota; class Alphaproteobacteria; order Rhodobacterales; family Roseobacteraceae; genus Sulfitobacter; species Sulfitobacter pacificus. The sequence goes on along the minus strand of NZ_BSNL01000007.1, from coordinate 56,772 downwards.
TAGGAAAGTTCCCGGGGCGGGTCACTGTCAAATCTACCTCGCAATCGCGAAATCGCGAGCTCCGATCCTGAGTTGCTCGCTTTGTTGGATTTCGTCTTATCGCCGTTCCGGGAGTGATGTCGCTACAATGATAACCACGAAAAAAAACGCGTAGATGATCTCGCCAACAAAAACCGTGCGCCCCAACTGACTCTCCGGTCCGTAGCCGCCGTAGGTTAGAGTGAATGTGTTTGCCACGCTCAAGAACAAAGCGTTTCCAGTTGAGGCAGCGCCATCTGGCCAAGTGATCTCGTTTTGAAGTGGCACAAGGAAGATGTAGGCGAACCCAACCAACATGAATCCGAAAGCCAGGATGAAGGAGGTCAGCCGCCTCTGCATGTCCACATGATCGAAAGGTCGACTTTCCGGTTCTTTCCACACATGGTAGTAGAAGTGGCTGAAAAGGTTAGATGCCAACAGGTATGGAATCAGACACGTCCAAAACAAACTATCTTTTGTTCCAATGACAGCGACAATCAGCGCAGTCCATTTTGCCACCTCGTAGACATCAATTGCTAGCGAACGTCTAAGTCGAAGCCCAGCGTCATCTTGTTTTCCTGCCCACAGGAAGATCTGCTTTGTCCATTCGACCAAGCTTAAGAGCCACATTACCCATATCAGTAACTGAAATATCGCGAGTATGGGCCTAGAAGTGTTTCCGGCCCAAGGGGACTGTGGCAGGTCAGTGTTTTTCACGACATGGTACTCTTGATTAGCTTGGCATAGGTTCTGTTACTCGGTACTTCTTGTCAATTGTCTTGAAATTCCGTTCTCAACTTGCCACTAGTCCGGCAGATAGAACTCCGAAATCCCCCGCTTCCCGTTGGCCCGCCCAAGCTGGACGATCACATCGATGGATTTCCGGATGTATTCCCGCACTTCGGCAAATGTCAGCGGCGTCCCGGCCTGCAGAACCATAATTGCCAGCCGGTCGATGGCGAGTTCCGCGGTTTCGGCGTGGATTGTGGAGACCGAGCCGCCATGGCCGGTGTTGATCGCCTCGAGATAGGTCAGGGCTTCGGCACCGCGCAACTCGCCGACGATGATCCGGTCGGGGCGCATGCGGAGGGAGGCCTGCAGGAGGGCGTTGGCGCTGCGTTGTGAGCCAGCGCCGCGGTCGGCCAGGAGCGCGACGGTGTTCAGCTGGCCGGGGAACAGCTCAAAGGCGTCTTCGATGGTGATCAGCCGTTCGTGCTCATTGACATGGGTCAGTAGGTGCCTTGCGAAGGTGGTCTTGCCGGTCGAAGTGCCGCCGCTGACAAGGACGTTGAGCCGCGCCTCGACCAGGGTTTGCAGCGCCGCCCCAAGGCTCTCCTCTGCCAGACTGGCAATGTTCTTCATCTTCTCGGCGCGGAGCGAATCGAGCGAGACGGCCTTTCCGAAGAGATATGCCGGAGCGTAGTCCCGGACGCTGCCCGAAGCGAAGAGGCGGATGGTGATCGAGGCGCCGCGATCGATGGCGGGTGGCACGGCAACTTGGACCCGAAGCGGACGGCCTGCATATTCCACCTTGCCGGAGACGAGCGGGTTCTTTTCTGAGACGCGGGCCTTGGCATCGCCGACGATGGTCTGGGCCATGTTGAGGGCGGTGGTGCGATCCACGGTCTGGCCCTCGTGGCGCATGGTGGCGTCGCCCGCGACCTCGAGCCAGACCTTTCCATCCGGGTTGATCGCGATCTCGACCACGTCATCGCGTCGCAGAAGGTCGCGGAACGGGTCGAGATAGCGCTCGAGGTATGAGGCTGGGCTTTCTGTCATTGGGTGTTCGTTTTATGTAGTGTCGAAAATCGCTGCCTCTCGCTGCCGCTCGAACGCGTTTTTCGACAAGCCTTTTCGATCAAGAAAACAAACCCCCTAATCAATAAATCACCACATCCCGATCCACGAGCACGGTGACCGAGGCACCCTGATCGACATAGATGGTCGGCGCGATCGAGACCTGATCGGCAATGACCGATTCGACTGCGTCCTGCAGGTCGCTACCGACATCGCCCAGAACGATGCTGGTGGTTTCGTTGTTGGCACTCTCCGCCGCCACGGCCGGTGCCGCCCCGATCACGGAAATCAGTGCCGCCCCGCCGAAGCGCTCGGCGAACTTGGTGTCGACAAGACCGGTGAAGCCAGAACGTCCGAGCTGGTCCCCGCCGACTGCGGCGATTTCCATCGAGGTGCCGTCCGGTGTCAGGACGCGGGTCCAGAGGATCAGGATGCGCTTCTGGTGCATCTCGACGCCGGATCGGTATTGGCCAAAAAGGCGGGACCCCCGGGGGATCAGGATCCGATCCCCGGAGAACGCCGGGACCGGCTCGGAGACGACCGCGACGACTGAGCCGGGCAGATCGCTATTGATGGCGGTCTGGAGTGCGGCCTGGATCACGGACCCTTGGGTCAACGTTCGTTCGGGATGTGTGAGACGGGCCGCCTCCTGCACCTCGAGCGGTCGCGCACTCTGCAAGAACTGCTCATTGCCCGAGATGGTTGGCCCTTGGGTGCCGGGGGCCGCCGGATCGGCCACCGCCGCGCCACTTTGGCCATCCCGTGGACCGTCGGCATAGACCACGGCGGGGGCTTTGATCTGCGCGGTCAGAAGCTCCTCGGCGACACGTTCGGCCTCGCGTTGGCGCTGCTCCTCTTCCTGGCGACGGCGTTCTTCGAGAAGACGCTGGTCGGCAATCAACCCTTCGCGGTCTAGCTCTGCCTCGAGCCCCTCGCGCTGCGCCCGCTCGGCATCGAGCATGGCCTGCAGACCTTCGATGCGGGTCTCGGTCTGCCGTTGGAGGTTGGCCAGCTCGGTTTCCTTGGCGGCGAGCGTTGTTTCAAGGGCCGCCTTCTGTTCGTCGAAAGCTTCGCGCAGGTCCGCAACGGCGGACTGGATTTCCGAGTTCCGCGCGGCCTGGCTGGCGGCGAGGGCCTCGCGCAGCTTGGCGATCTCGGCCAGCACCTCGGCGCTCGGTTCAGGGGCAGGCGCCGCAGGCACATCGAGCGCTTCCTCGACGGCGATCAGCGCGTCATTGACCCGTTGCTCGGTCTCGTCGGGCGGGAACTCCAGCCGCCCACCGGTGCCGGGGCGGCGGTCCTGGAAGGTCTCGACATCGGAGGTTTCAAGCGCACTGTCACTTGTCCGAAGACCGGTCGCCAGGAAATACGCGACCCCGGCGCCGCCAAGGGCGAGGGCGGCCGCGAGCGCGCCAATCCCGAGGCTGTTGCCCCGGCGTTTGGATTTGCCGCGCTGGCTGAACTGATCGAGGCGGTCTTGCAGGTCGGGAGGGGTTTGATCGGCCATGGTCAGTTGCTCACGTAGATCGCGCTCTCGTCGCGCCAGGCGCAGATCGCCTCGTCGCCGATGCGCAAAGTCCAGTAGGTGTTCACCCCGAGCACCCGGACGGTGTTGTTTGCCTGCGTCCAGTTGACCGTGCGCTCACGGCCCTGATCATCCGCTTTAAAAAGAGCGGGCTGGCGGCCGTTTTCCGGGAAGACGAAATACGTATACCGCCCGTCGTCATAGATATGGCTGGGGCGGAAGTCGCCCTCACCTGAGACGCGGTAGTTGTAATTGCGCGGAGCTATGAGGCCCTTTGGCTGGGTAGCCGCCGTCGCGCGGCGTTCTTCTTCGGGGTAGCGAAAGCGCACCTCGAAGAACATGCCGGTGCGGTTCGGGATCGAGCCCTCGCGCAGATGGAAGGAATAGGTGCGGCGGTTGGTGATCACCGTCATGTTGGTGGAGGCATTGGCCACATGCGGTTTGATCGTGAGCACATTGCCAAGCTCGGGGATTGGATCGACCTGGAAGCTCTCGGTGTCGCCGACGATCACCGCTTCAAACCGCTCCCCCGCTCCGAAATGGATCGTCGTCGAATGCCTGAGATCGGTCTCGATCCGATAGACCTGGTTTTCATTGTAGACGGCGGTGCGGATGCGGATGTCGAGCGGGCCGCCTTGGGGGGTGGCCTCGGCGAGTGCGGCAACAGGAAGGGCAAGCGCCAGGAGGAGCGCGGGCAGGGATTTCATCTTGGTCAGTTCTCCAGGGTCTCGGCGTCGACGCGGTAGGAGGTCACCACGAAGCCCAAGGGGTTGGCCCAGACGTCCTGAAGGCGCTGGCGGGTTTCGGGTTGGAAGTCGTAGCCAACGGTGGCGACGTAGGACCGGGTGACGGTGCGCGTATCGCGGGGGCGCCGCAGCGTGCGGGTGAAACGGACCTGGGCCACGCCGCGCTCGATCTGGTTCACCGACTTGATCACCACCTCGATCTTGGCGTCACGCCCATAGACGGTGATCGGGTAGTCCTCGTTGGTAGAGGACCAGAGATCGCGCAGCGTGCGCGCGGCGTCGCCATCCGAGCGGTCGAGCACCGAGTTGATGCGTTGCTCGCCATCGGTCAGGTCATAGGTCTCTCGATCGTCGACATAGGCCACGAGATTGGCCTGGATGATGGCGTCGCTTTCGGAAAGGGTCAGCGCCTGGACGGCGGCGACCCGGTCCATCTCGCCGGTTTCCTTGTCGACCACGACGACGAAGGTCTCGGTCGTTTTCAGCGGAAAGAGGCTCGCGCCCGCGACCATACCGGCGATGCCGACCAGCACGCCCGCGGCCGCGACAAACCATGCGAAACGCTCGCGCCGTCTTGGCCCGTAGATGAAATCCGCCTCGAAAGCATCGCGATCGGGCGCGGGGGAACTGGTCACAAGCTTCTTCAAGTCAATCGTCTTTCACATCAGGGTTTGCGGAAGGCCTTGGCGGCGGAAAGGAGCGCGCCGGGGCTTTGCCGGATCAACTCGCCGGTTTTCACCACGCCCGCATTGGCCATCTGGTTCAGCTCGTGGGGGGATTTGCCGGTGACGAGGCGGGAGGTCGCGCCGGTGCCATACTGGCGCGTGTTCACGAAGCCCTGACGTGCGAGGCCGGTCAGACCCACGGCATTCGAGGCAATGCCCACCACGCCGGTAAGGTTGGAGGCGATGTAGGGCACCGAGGCCATGATTCCGGCGCTGAGGATCAGGATCACGAGGAAGGGCAGGATGAGGCTGACGGTCTCGACATCGCCCGGATCGGCGGAGGCGTCGCCGATCGCTTCGGCGATGGCGACGATGATGCCCGCGGCCCCGGCGGCCGCGACCGGCATGAGCGCATAGCCGATGGTGGCGCGGGTCCAGGCCTCGAAGAGGGACTGGGTAGGCTTGAAAAGCGAGGCCACGATCATGAAGGGGGCGATCACGATCATCAGCGCGAAGACGATGCGGGCGAAGGCGATGATCCCGGCGGTGACAGCAGCGAAGACGGCGGAAAGGACAAAGAAGATCGCGCCGAGGACCGCGCCGAAAACCCAGCCCGCGCGATCGCCAATCGTGTCGCCATAGGCGGTGATGCGTGCGACCATGTTGTCGAGGCTCTCATAGACACCGGCCTCGTCGCCTGACCCGGTGAGCGCCAGGATCGAAGCGCCGACGGAGTCAGGCACCCGGGTGACGATGTCATAGATCACGCTGAAATTGTCCCAACTCTGCGCGAATATCCCCACCAGGGCCACCTTCATCCCGAAGGCAAAGCCGGTGCCGAAGGGCAGGGGGCGGAGTTGCATCACGGCGTTGATTCCGAGGAGGACGACAAGGAGCGTCGCTCCCGCCGAGATGACATTACCGACCGAGGCCGCCGAGGAGACAAAGCCGTCCTGCGCCACGGTGTTCACCGCGGCGTCGACCTCGCTCAGAATGTCGCGAATGATCCCCATCTACTCGGCACAGCCTGCGGCAGCTTTGGCCTCAAGGGCATCGGCCTGCGCGTAAAGCTCGAGCACGTTGAAGGGCAGACGCGGATTGTCCGAGGTCTGGAACCGGGGCAGGGCGTCCAAAGCCTGATCCCAGGTGAACTGATCGAGCAGGCAGGTGCAGTTCTCTGTGGCCAGCGCCTCTTCGGCGATCAGGATGCGCAGGATCGCGCGGTAGCCATTGCGCAAGTAGGCGGTCTCGGCGAGATCGGCAGGCGGCTTCGGGACACGGCAGGCGTCGGCTTCGTCCCGTTCGATTTCCATCGAGGTGAAGGGCCGATCCTGACCTGATGCCGCGTCGGGCAAGACAAGGAGGCCGAGCGGGATAACAAGTGAAAGGCCGAGAAGTCCGGCTTCCATCAGCGTGAAACGGCTCGGGGTGCGTTTGGACCTTCTCATGGATCCACCGCCATCGAGCGGAACTTGCGCTCATCCGCGAGGGTTGCGGCATCGACAACGCCGAGTTGGCCCGCACTGACGCCTTGCGCGGCTTCCAGCCGCCAGATCTGGGTCAGGATGATCCCGAGCTCGGCGGTGACACGGGTGTTGAGATCGACGGCGGCCTTCAACCCGTCCTGATCATCAATGAGCCCGACCATGGTCTCGAGCCGCTCAAGGCTTTGCCCGGCCTCTTCGTGGCTTTCCTGAGCGGCGACCGACAGCATGGCACTGGCCCCGGCCGAGGCGGCAATGCGGTTGTCGGCGGGTTGATCGGAGCTTGAGAGTGTCCCCAGGCGTTCCGAAGTAAACCCGCTGCCCGAAAGCACCCGTTCGACGGAGGCCGTGAGTTCCGTCCCGGGATTGAAGCCGCTCAGGAAATCGCCGCTCGCCAGCGATTGCGCGGTGTTGAGAGGAGCCACCAGCTTGCCACGCAGCGCGCGGAACTCTTCGACCGTGGCGAAGAGCTCTCCCAACCCACTGCCTTCGATCAGCGAGGTCAGTTGCGCCTCGAGGTTCGTGAGCTGTGACAGCTGGGTTTCCAGTTCCAGCCGCATCGTAGCGAGCTGCTGCATCTGGACGTTCAGGTCCTCCGCCATGTGCTCGAGTTGGGCCACAAGCTGCCCGAGTTGCGAGCCATCGAAGGTCGGAACTCCCTGAGCGGTGGCGGGCGAGGCAAACCCGAGTGTGGCGACCGCCGCGGCGGTCAGGAGAAGGTGTCTCATTCGGGAACTCCCATCTGCATGAAGTCGCGCTCGGCGAGCCGGTCGACGACGAGGTGTTGCGCGTAGGCCGCCTCGCGCTGCTGGTTGGCGGCCATCAGCCGGACGCGGAGATTGAGGATGCGGCCGATCTCGGCCTTGGCGTAGGTGTTGAGCTCCCAGGCCGCCTTGGCATTGGGCTGGGCATCGATCTGCAGGATGATGGCGCGGAGGCGATTGATCACCTGCTCGGTCGTGGCCGAACTGTCAGCGGCGTAATAGACGCCGGCCTCCGAGATGCTGGCATATTCGGCGAGCGCAAAGTCCGAGGGCGAGAGCGTGCCGAGCGCATCGGCACCGCCCACGACGGCCAAGTATTCGTTGTAGAACTTGGAGATGTTGCGCACATAGCCTTGGGTCTCGGCAAAGGGCGGCACGCCGCCGTACTCAATGACCCGGCCCGGCCCCGCGTTATAGGCAGCCAGCGCATGGGGAATGTTGCCGAAGCGGTTGAGTTGCGTGGTGATGTAGCGCGCGCCGCCGCGGAGGTTGTCTTTCACGTCGTAGCGGTCGACGCCGAGATCCGAGGCGGTGCCCGGCATGAGCTGGGTCAGGCCATAGGCCCCGACCGGGCTTTCGGCTGCGACGTTGAAGCGGCTCTCCTGCTTGATCAGGGCCTGGAAGAGACAGCGCCACTGGGTGGCCGAGAGACCCGCGCGGGCCACACCGGGGGCGCCTGCGAATTCGCCCGCAACCTCGACGATCATCATCTCGACCGTCTCGCGGCCCTCGCCGAAGAGCCGGCTGTTCATCGGGCTGGGGTCGGTGTTCGGGTAGACCGCCGCCACTCCGAAATCCGCATTGCCCTCGAGCGCGCGGATATCAAAACCCGGGCCGGTGATTGCGGCGGTCATCTCCTCGAGGACGCGCAACTGGTCGGCCTGGACATCGGCGAGCGTCGTCTCCGTGCGATCCTTGTCCTGCTGGACACCCAGATCCTCGGCCAGTGCCGTCACCCGCGCGATGGCGCGTCCGATCGCGGAATTGTCCTGCGTCGGCACGCCCTGGGCATGCGCGGGCATGGCACCGAGGCCGAGCCAGAACCCGGCGGATATGATCGTGGCGCGGTTCATTCCGGACGGGGCAGGGGTTCGAAGGTGCAGTCGGGCTTGGCCGCCTCCTGAACCGGTGCGCCCATGGTTGAGAAGGAAAGCGCGGACCGCGTCACCTGCGGCTGGCCGTTTCGGCCAAAGCAAGGCGAGGTTTTCTCGGTGTATTTTTCGCAAGCGGCGAGCAGGCTAGCGGCGGCGCAAAGCGCCAGGAGAGGTTTCGAACTCATATCACATGTCTCCAGAAATCGGGATTGGCGCGCCAATCGGCGGGCACGCGCGCTTCGCCGGTGGCGCCGCCGCCAAGGATGGGAAGGAGATCGCCAAGTGCGGAGAGGTCCGCATCGACGAAGACGCTGTCGCCCGCCGAGCGCACGAGCGCGATGCGCTGGCCAATGGTGGGCTGGACGAGGAGCGCGGCCTCCTTGGCATTGACGCGGAGGAAATCGTAATCGGAGATTGTGGCGCGGTCGTTCGGGAAGAGGATCTGCGTCGGCACCGTCTCGACGATGGTCTTGCCCACGCGGCTGTCGCGCAGCTGGCTTGGATATTGCGTCATCATGATCACGACGCAGTTCATCTTCCTCAGCGTCACCAGCCAGTTTTCCAGCCGCGCCCCGAAGTAGGGATCGTCGAGCAGCTTCCAGGCTTCGTCGAGCACGATGATGGTGGGGTGGCGATCTTCGACCACGCGTTCGATCTGGCGGAAGATGTAGGAGAGCACCGCCATGCGCTCGGTCGTCATATCGAGGATCTCGGTCATGTCAAACCCGACGATGTCACCCGTGAGCTTGAGCCCCGCGCCGCGTTCGGGCTCGTCAAAGACCCAGCCATAGCGCCCGCCTGGCGCCCACTCGGCAACGCGGGATTGCAGCTCGCCATCATCATCAAGCGACTGGAACAGGGTCTCGAAACTAAGGAAGTGTTGCAGGGCTGCGCCTGCATCGGCGTTCTGGCCGACCGCGCTCTGGATGTGGCGGGATTGCTCGCCGGTCAGCGTGCCACCCCGCGTAAGAAGGGTTGCCAGCCAGTCCGAGAACCAGGCTCGGCCGCGCTCGTCTGTCTCGGTGGCGAGCGGGTTCAGGCCCGTGGGAACACCGGCCCGGATCTCGTTATAGCGTCCGCCGAGGGCGCGGACCGCCATTTCGAGGCCGCGATCCTTGTCGAAAAGGAAAAGCCGCGCGCCGACCCGCTGCGCCTGCGCCGCGAGGAAAGCGGTGGTCAGCGTCTTGCCGGTGCCGGTGCGTCCCAGCACGAGCGTGTGGCCGACCGTGGGTTCTTTGCCGGGGCTGCCCGCCTCGTGGAAATTGAAGCGATACCCAGAAGTGCCGACCGTGGGCAGCACGGAGATCGTCTGGCCCCAGGGCGATTGGTCGGGACTACGCCCCTCGACGCTGCCATGCAGGGCCGCAAAATCCGCGAAGTTGATCGAGGAGATCGGCGTCTTGCGCGCCCGGTAGCCGAAATTGCCGGGTGACTGCGCGAAGTAGGTGGCTTTCAGCGCCATGTTTTCACGCACGATCACCGACATGATCTCCTGGCCGACGCGCTTGATCTGGGCGGCGGCGCGTTCGAGCGTGTCGCGGTCCGGCGCATAGACCGCGATCGACAAATGATGGTCGCCAAAGGCGATGCGTCCTGCCTCTTGGTCGTCGGCGGCTTGTCCCAATTGTTCCCGCAGAGAGACGGCGGCATCGTCCGAGGCTTGCATCTGGCGGATGATGCGCTGGATGCGCTCGGCCATGATGTTGTTGGGGATCGGGCTGAAGGAATTCGTCAGCACGATGTCGAGCGGCAGGTCGAGCGCATCGAGCAGCGTGACATCCGTGAGGGCCGGATAGGTCTTCATCGAGAAGAGCGCGCCGTATTTGACCCGACCTGTCACGGCATCGGTCAGGGTGACGACGTCGCCGTCGAAGGTTGCCCGACAGTTGCTCAAGGTATGCGAGAGGGGCAGGGCGCTTTGTCCAAAGGCGATGGGGGAGAAGCTGCCGGCGTTCAGCGTGTTGAGATAGCCCAGCCATTCACCGCCCCTGCGGGTCAGCCGGACGGGATTGGCGGAGGCAAGCGCCACCTCGAAAAAGCCCATGACCTCGTTCAGTTCCTGCATCCGCGTCGCGCGGTCTTTGACCCAGGCCTTGCGGGCCAGCGCCCGCAGGAGCGGAATGCGCGCCGAGATATCGGGACGCCGGATGACGCTGAGATAGAGCTGTCGCTTGGCCGGGCGCAGGTCTTTGACATGGGCCTGCCAGCGGGCATCGATCGCGGCGGCGAAATTGTCGCCCTCGACCGCGCGCATCCCCAGATCCTGTGGCACGGAAATCCGGTGGATGTAGAATCCGAAGGCGTTGCCGGTCTGGGCGACGATGGCGGCAACCGCGCGTTTGAGCGCGTCGAGCCGGGCATCCTCGGTGGTCATGGGGTTCAGACCATCGAGGCGCAGCGAGGCGAGGAGGTCGCCCTCGCGCAGCACCATGACATTGTCACCGGCGAGAGCAAAATACGGCAGGTGCTCGGCGAGGTAGCTCTCCCGCGCAAACTCCCCGCCGCCCGCTTGGAGCAGGGCTGTTCCGTGAGTGGAAAGTGTGCCTACATCAAGCGCCAAAGCTGTCCCCTCCGTGCAGTGCCCGATTCTTCGTCGGGCGCACTGAGCCATAGGAGACGCGCAGCACCTCGAAGAAATGCGGCTCCCGGTCAGCGACGAACCAGAGGATCGGATAAGCGACCAGACCGATCAGGAAGAAGACCATCGACTTCGTCCAGATGAACGGCAAAACGACCCCGATCGCCAGCACCACCAGGTATCCGACGGGGAGACCCAGATACTTGGGCGGACGGGCGAGACCCAGAAAGAGGGGGGATTGTTGGGCCAACTCTATTCTCCAACCTCAGGAGAAGCCGTCAACGATGGTGCCGGCCGAGAAGATCAGCACGATCCCGATGATGACCGAGGCGAACCAGCCCCAGTTGAGCCGTCCCATCATGCACATGAAGCCGGTGCCGATGACGGCAAGCGTGGCGACCGCGATCCCGATGGGGCCGGTCAACGCGGCCTCGACGGTCTCCAACATGGTCTGGATGGGTGACAAGTCTTGGGCGAGGGCGGGGCTTGCGAATACCGCCAAGGTTGTGGCGGCATGCGAGAGGCGGCTGAGGCGATGTCGAAGCATGCGGGAGTTCCCTTGTTTTATTGAAGTTCGATAAGGACCGGCGCGCGGGCAGGCAGCTGGTCGGCGACGCGGATGTTCGGCGCGGAAACAGGCGTACCCGCCAGCCGGGACCTGTTCCGGTGGATGCGCGCAATATAGTCGCTGGTCTCGCTGAAGGGCGGGATGCCGGAATACGCGACCACCCGGTGCGGCCCGGCATTGTAGGCCGCAAGCGCCAGGTCGATGTCCTTGAACATGGCGAGCTGCGCGAGCAGATAGCGCGCTGCGCCGTCGAGGTTCTGGGACGGGTCGCGCGGATCAACGCCGAGCGCACGGGCCGTGTCCGGCATCAACTGGCCGAGGCCATAGGCGCCCTTGGGACTGACGGCGGTCGGGTTATAGCTGCTTTCGGCCTCGACCAGGGCGCGGAACAAGGTCTGCCAGTCATCAGCATCCAGACCAACCTTGCGCAGGGCGCGGTTCTCTTGGTGGCGATTTGCGGTGGCGCGGATTAGAGCAAGGATTCCGCTGTGACTGGAAGGCGGCGTGGCGTCCAGCGAGGCCAGAACAACATCGGCTTCAGTGCTATCATCCAGACCAGCCCAAGCAGGCCGCTCGCCGTGGAAGGTCCAACCGGAGGTCCGGGCCGTGCCGTCGCGGCCGAAGGCGATGACGTCAGCCGCGCTCCTCGAGGGTGATGCTGTAGTCAGGACCAAAGCGCAGATCGCGCCCGTCACCGAACTCGAGATGATGCTTGAAGAGACCCGGCCATATGTTGAAATACCGCGGCTCAGGCCCGTGTGGGGTGATCCGGGTCGAGACCAGAATGGCTTCCGGTTCGCCGATCCGAAGGTAGATGCACTGGTAGCGCGGCTTGCCATCGTCCGTGACCCCCACGAGCTCATACCGGCAGCGGAACGCGATGCCTTCTTCTTGAAGGTCTTTCACACCATCGATGGTGATCAGGATCTGGTTGCGCGCTATCGGCATGTTTGGACTCTCCCGTTGAGAGCCCTTCTACTTCACGACACTAAGGCCATAAAGTCATATGGAGTCAATACGACATATTGCAGAAAAATACAAATTGCGCGATAGTCGCCGCAACTTTTGCGGGAGTGTGACATGAGGCGACAGGCGATGGCGGCGATTATCGGGGTGTTTGGGGCTCTTGGGGCCCCACTGAAGGCGCAGGCCTATGACATCGACTGCGCCATCATGCTCTGCATGGCGGGTGGATTTCCACCAAGTGCCGTCTGTGCCCGCGCCTATCGCACCATGATTCGTCGCATCACGCCCTGGCCGAGCTTGCCGCCTTTTGGGGTTTGCACCTTCGCGCATGTGCCGGTCGAGCTAGGTGGGCCGGGCGGAGAGGGTGAACTCGACACCAACCTGCCGGAATACGAATGGCTGAACCGAACCCATGTGATCTGGTTCACCGGGCGATCCTACGAGCCGCGCGATGAGTCGCGTCAGTGGGACTGGTCGATCCGCTCCTGCGATCGCGAGAACCGGACCTGTCGGTATATTCAGCGGGTCTACGGATCGCACACCCCATGGCCCGCGACATTCGTCTCGGAAAGCGGCCAGGAGATCGCCTATCCGACCAGTGGAGGGCTTTGGCACTTCTATTCCCGAAGCATCATGGTCGAATACGGCGACTACGAGGGCACCATGGGCCACTCGGAGTGGTTCTCCTACTGATCCGGACCGTCCGATGCCTTCAGGGAGACCGGGCGCAGATCGGCAAGGCCTGCATCAAAGCGTTCCGGATCGACATGCCAGCGGCGACTCACCGAGCCATCATTCCAACGGTAATCGGTGAACAGGTGAAGCTCCTGCACCCCGTCGTTCAGAAACCCTTCCTGGAAAGGCCAGCCTGTCTTTCTCATAACCATGAAACTCACTACGCTCCTTTTGACTACCTCTTGGTACGTTCCGATCGAGAACGCATCCGGGGCTGGCAAATACTGGCTAGCGTTTTGTGAAGAGCTCTTCTGGATCTACGTTCAGTGCTTTGGCGATACGTTCGAGAAGGTCGAGGGAGGCGGCGAACTTGGCGTTCTCGACCTTGCCCATATGGCCGCGGCTCACGTCGGCCCGATGAGCAAGCTCCTCCTGGCTGAGGCCGCGGGCGCGTCTCAATTCCTGGATGTTCAGTGCTACACGGTCCCGCAAGTTCATGCCCGCGAAACGGACACGGTGAGCGAAATATCGCCACGCGATATATGTTACATTCAGGGGTGCAGAGAAGAATTCTTGGAACGGCGCGAGATCGCCGGAATGGGATGCCTGCCGATACGCAGGTCACGGGATGATCCGTCTCGCTAACATAATGGGCCGTTCAATTACTCTTTCGGAAAAGGGCGGCACCGGCAATACCGGTGCCGCCAGGAATTCGCCCACAGGGAGGAGGTAGAGGACGAATTTTACGCGGGAATTTGGGGCGATCCAAAAATCGCATAATCTGGATTATGCAAATCAAAAGCTTCATTCACTACTGATGATCATATGCATTCAAAATATGTCAAAATTCTCTGCTTGTTCCCATTCCGAGATATGTGCCAATTACCGCTCTCATGTCCCATTTAATATGACGACGGACACTTGCAGTACTTGCAGTAACGGTTTGGTTTGCTGATTAGATCTCCGCGTCTAAGCACTAATCTCGGAGGCGAGAGGACCAACTTTCAACGGCTCGATTCTTCAGTCTGGACCTAATCAAATTCTTCCAAGAAACGGAAAGCTCTCTCACTGAGCCCAGATCACTAGTAAGATCAAAATTCAATGGAGCTTGGTAGAGTGTCTTATGAACCCTTTGCAAAGGCCATTCTCGGTTTGGCCTGTCGATGAGAGTAATCGCATCTCCTGCTGCCACCCACCCAGTTTGCAAGACTCTATAATACCAGCCAGTCAAACCAGATGACTGAACAAGTTTCGCAAACCCGGGTTGACTGATCCGAACGTTAAGCTTCCAACAAGGTTGTCGTGGTTGTGAAACCTGCACAACCGCCTCGCCAATCTGAAAGGAATCACCGAGGCATACGTTGGTCTCATCGTGGTCGCATGCAACGATATTCTCTCCGAACGTGCCAGGACTAAGATCCTTGGTCCCTGGTAAAACCCGTTTCCAGTGTTCATAATGACCAGAGCAGTATTGATGGAGCGCCTTGTCAAGCCCGCCATGTTTTTCTTGATCGGCCTGCACGTCGCCTTCTATCCCAAGAGGGGACAGCCAAACCTTTCCGAGAACCGCTTTCTTAGTGATAGCACTGCTCGCGTTGTTTGGCCCGAATGGGACCGGTGTTCCAATCCGTACTTCCGAAACAAGAGCCGATTTCATATGATGCTTCACCTTCCCACAAGCGATTTGCCCAAGGATCGCCTTGGTTATGCGCCCAAGACGGACCTTGGGTCAAAGTCAGGATCCCTGATCTGCTCGACGCTCGCCAATTGATTTGACGAGAACATTTTCTTTGCGGTCATGAATGTCCGAGGATCATTCATCGCGTCGACGGAGACCAGCCGCTCTTTTGCGAAATACCACACAGACAGGCTGCCGGGTTTTGTTCCAACTCGTGTAACGGTGTCCGTATAACTTTGATTTAGCCCTGCAATCTGTAGCTTTACATCGAATTGATCCGACCAAAACCATGGGTAGGGAGTATATGGAGTTTCAAACCCTGCCATATTCGATGCCGTAGACTCGGCCTGATCTACTGCATTCTGAACGGATTCCAGCCGCACCATCTGGCCCAGATATTCAAACCGCGTGCAGTCACCAGCGGCGTAAATGTCTTTGTCATTCGTCTGTCCGAAGGAATTGACAAGGATTCCCTGATCCACGTTCAGGTCGGCATCTCGGGCCAGGTCGTCATTGGCCACGACACCGACGCCAACAATCACGAAATCAACTTCCATAGCGCTGCCGTCAGAAAACTCAGCGCCCGCCACGCGGCCATTGTTACCGACGAGACGCTTTACGCCAAGAGCTTCGTCAATCTGCACGCCGTTTTCGTGGTGGAGCTGTCGAAAGTAGTTTGATGTTTCGGCGCAGGCAACGCGTTGCAAGATGCGGTCGGCCATCTCGACGACCCGCACCTGAAGACCTTTATTTCTCAGCACGGCGGCCGCTTCCAGCCCGATATAGCCGCCGCCGATCACCAAGGCACGCCGCCCCGAAGCAATTTCGGCTGCAAAAGCGTTCGCATCGTCGATGCCACGAACGACATAGACACCTTTGAGCTCCCCGCCCATCTCGTTTGGCAAGGCTCTGGGACGCGTGCCCGTTGTCAGGGCCAGCTTGTCATAGTCCAGAACGCGCCCGTCATCGAGTTGGACCTGCTTGGATTTTCTAACAATACGCACGACACGGTGGCCCGAGAGAAGGGAGATATCGTTCTTTTGATACCAAGCCTCGGGGCGAAGGAACAAACTCTCGACACTCATTTCCCCGGTTACATATTTTTTTGACAACGGTGGGCGCTGATAGGGAAGATAACGCTCTTCGCCCACTATCGTAATCGCAGCCTCGCTATCTTGCTGTCTGTACTTTCCGGCAAGAGAGCACGCGGCCTGCCCCGCACCGACAATGAGTATCTTCTTTTTCATGTCAGTTTCCTATGCTGTCGTCTCGGAGATAAACTTGGTGGCAAGATAGGCGTCAAAGGTCTCGCTGCCGCCCTCGCTGCCCATACCGCTGTCCTTGACGCCTCCCAAAGGTGTCTCTGGCAATGCGATGCCAAAGTGGTTGACGTTCACCATGCCCGCTTCGAGCCTTGAGGCTACATAGTGCGAGGTCCGGAGCGATTGGGTGAAGACATAGGAGGCAAGCCCGAACGGCAACGCGTTTGCTCGGGAAAGCACTTCATCCACATCACTGAAGGTTGTGATAGGAGCGACCGGTCCAAAAGGTTCTTCGCGCATGATATTTGCCGTGTCAGGCGTATTCATCAACACGGTCGGCGGAAAGAAGTTACCTGGGCCTGACATGGCCTTGCCGCCGGTCAATATACTTGCACCTTTGGCGGTTGCGTCGGAAACAAACTCGGTCATCGCGCTCACACGTCGGTTATGGGCTAGCGGGCCCATTGTCGTGGCACTGTCCATGCCGTCTCCGACTACGCGCGTTCCAAAGGCTTTGGAAAATTTTTCGCCAAATTCTTCGGCCACGCTTTCATGGACGTAGAACCGGCTTGGCGACATACACACTTGACCTGCGTTCAACCCTTTATAACCGGCCAAAAGGGTCGCGGCCTTGTCAATATCGGCATCATCGAACACCAGAACCGGAGAATGCCCACCCAGTTCCATTGTGACGCGCTTCATATGCGCCCCAGCCATTGCCGCTAGATGTTTTCCAACGGGGATTGACCCGGTAAATGAGATTTTGCGCACGTTAGGTGACTTGATGAGATGCTCCGATATCTGAGCAGGCACGCCCCAAACGACATTGAGGCACCCCGCTGGCAAGCCCGCGTCATGAAACATTTGCGCCAGCGCAACGACGGCGCTTGGTGCGTCCTCGGAGGCCTTGAGGATAATCGTACATCCCGATCCCAAAGCGGCGCAGATTTTGCGAAGCGCCTGATTGAGTGGATAATTCCAAGGCGAGAATGATGCACAGACGCCAACAGGCTGGCGAATAACAGTCTGGCGGACGCTTGGATCACGCGGCGGGATGACGCGCCCGTAGATGCGGCGACATTCCTCTGCGTGCCACTCTGCATGATCCGCGGCCCCCATGACTTCCATTCTGGCTTCGGTCAGCGGCTTGCCCTGATCCATTGTGAGGCTATAGGCGATATCCTCGACCCGATCTCGGATCATACCCGCAACGCTGCGCAGAATACGGCTGCGTTCTAAGGGTGACGTCCAGCGCCACGTTTGGAACGCACGATCCGCCGCAGCAATGGCTGCATCCAGATCTTCGGGCATGGCATGGGGCAACTGGCCGACAACTTGTCCGTTGGCCGGGTTATAAACCGGCTCTCCATCCCGATCATCGGCCCCTATGAAATGGCCGTCAATATACATGGACAGTGAAGCATACGACCGGGTCACAGGAAGTAGCTCCCGCCATCTACGGCGACGGTCTGTCCGGTAATGAATGCCGCGCCATCACTGGCAAGAAAGAGCAGCGCGCCAGTCAGATCACCCGGTACCTGATCGCGCGGGATGGAGCGGCTGGACTTCCTGACCACGTCGCCCATGATTTCTTCCATGCCAGTTGCAAGCACTCCGTCGCTGAGCGTAAATCCAGGCGCAATAGCATTCACTGTAATGTTGTCTTTGCCCAATTCACGCGCCAAGGCGCGGGTAAAAGACACAACAGCTCCTTTGCTAGACGTGTAGTGCAGCATGAACGGAGCACCTTTAAGTTGCGACGTTGACGCGATATTCACGATCCTGCCGGCCGTACTCTTACGTAGTTCTGGGAGCGCCGCTTTGGCACAAAGAAATGGGCCGAGCGTATTGACCTCCATCACTTTCATCCATTCAGCGGGTTCAATTTGGTCAAATGGCTTTAGCTTCAGCGAGGTGAAAATACCCGCATTGTTCACCAACAAATCCAGGCCGCCAAAATTGTCGACCGCCGCGGCAACCATCGCGTTTGTGTCGTCTACGTTAGCGACATCGGCCTTAACGCCGATCACATCAAAGCCTTCGCTTTTAAGTCTATTGGCAGCTTCATCCGCTCCGGCCATATCTGCGATGACAACGGCGTATCCTGCGTCAGCAAGGCTTCGCGTGAACGCAAAGCCAATACCGCTTGCGCCACCAGTTACAATCGCCACTTTTTTCTTGGTGTTCATGGGGTCTTCCTATTCTTTCTCACCGGGAATGCAGAACATTCAGCCTTGGGTTTTGGGCAACCGAACAATGACTTGCTCTATCCCTTCAGGAACGTAGAGTTGGCAACTCAGTCGGCTTTCCGGCTGGCGATCTTCCGCAACGCACTCCAGCATTTCCTCCTCGACGTCGCTTATCGCGGTGAATGCCGAGGCTGAATCCTTTTCAAGATATACATGGCAGGTTGCGCACATCGCTGCTCCGCCGCATTCGGCCACAATGCCGGGAATATCGGCGTCAATGGCGGTGCGCATTACATTTGCTCCGACATCCACTTTGATATCCGTTCTGGTCCCGTCGGCGAGTTCATAGGTGATCGTAGGCATGTCGCCCTCCCTTAGTGTTTTTTGGCCGTAACGCGCATTGGCATGCTGGTGTATCCGCGTACGGTGTTATTGAAATGCAGAATCGGTTCCCCCAACAGTTCAATTGATTCGACTTTGGATGCCAAAGTTCGCAAAGCGATTTCGCCTTCCATCCGCGCAATCATTTGACCTGCACAGCCATGAATCCCTGCTCCGAAGCCCATGTTGCCCGTGGCTTTGCGCAATACGTCAAAGCGGTCGGGATCCGCCCAATGACGCGGATCGCGATTTGCTGACGCAACAAAAACCAGTACCTTTTGTTCCCTTGCCAAAGGAACGCCTTCCAGTTCGGTTTCCGTTGTGGTCGTGCGATAGAAAGAGTGGAAGGTGCTGTCATAGCGCAGTACTTCTTCAATTGTCGCACGCGCTCTTTTCGGGTCATCGCGCAACACGGCCCATTGGTCTGGGTTGCGGCCCAGATTGACGAGCGCGTTCCCCATTGTGAAAATTGTCGTGTCCAATCCGGCCGAGAGAGTTGTGCGCACGAGCATTCCCGCATCTTCATGCGAAATATCGCCCGCATCAGCTGCAGCATAAAGCTCTGCGCCAAATCCGTCCGAAGTCAGGTTTTCGCGTTGGCAAGCATTGGTAATCCATTCCGTCGCAGGCCCCAGATTTGCGAGGCATTCTTTGAAACGATCATTGGCGGGGCCAAACGCGTTGAAGACCATATCGCCATAGGGCAGAAGATGCTCCCGTCCGTCCTTTGGCACACCAACCGCGTCTCCAAAAACTTTGATCGGGAACGCGTCTGCCAAGTCCTTAACGCCGTCGCAAACACCCTTTTCAATCATCCGATCAACCATCAGCTCCGCCTGAGCTTCGAATGTGGAAGTCAGTTTTTTCAATGCGCGGGGTGAAAGAATACGTGTGAAGACGGCTCTGGTCTTGGTATGCTCGGGCGGATCAACTTCCAGTATGATACTTGGTTGCCGCCAAGGTTCTTCGGTGTGAAAATTGGTAAGGCCGACGCCGGCACTGGAGCAATATGTTTCCGGATCGGTCAACACTTTGCGTACGCTATCGTACCGCGTCACCGCATAAACCCCGTATTTTTTCAGCCAGACGATTGGCCCCGCCTCGCGCATCATTTCATAATGCGGATATGGATCCCTAAGCACCTCTGATGCGTAGGGGTCAAAGTCGAGCGAAGCAACACCTTCAACCGGTACTGGATATGATTGAGATCTGCTCTCAGGTTGCTGTTGAAATTTCACGGCATACTCCTCCCTTGGAAATTAGCCTTGACGAACTTGTAAGTTGTGACGCTCGTCCCTGTGGCTTCTGCCTATGCAGGCATATCGCCTGTTGGTTCGCCCGAGGGCACAAACGCATCGCTGTAGAAGGCCGCCTTGTCGAGCTTGGAGGCGGCGCAAAAATCCTTTTTTGCGGCGTCAATCATCATTGGGGCGCCACAAGCATAAACCTCTAGGCTCGACATATCCGGATGGTCCGATTGGACCGCCTTATGTACGAAGCCGGTCCGACCATTCCATGTGTCCGGAGGATCCGAAAGAACGGGCGTAAACGTAAACCACTCGTGCTTTTCGGCCCATTTGTCTGGAAGAGAGCGCAGGTAGAGATCGGCTTCGGTGTTCGCACCCCAATAAAGATGAATTGGACGCGAGCCACCTTGCTTGATTTGGTGTTCGACGATCGATTTGATCGGGGCAAATCCCGTTCCCGTTGCGATCAGGATCGCGGGCTTATCTGTATCTTCATTCAAGGTGAAATTGCCAAAAGGAAGCTCGACGGAAAGAACAGCCCCCTTTTCAAGGTTGGCAAGAACCGTTTGAGAAAACTTCCCGCCAGGAACGTGGCGAATGTGCAATTCAATACCATCGTTCTGATGGGGTGGATTGGCCATCGAGTAGTTTCTGCTATCGCCGTCGGGCATTAGCACACTTAGGTACTGACCAGCCTGAAAGACGGATCGGTTGCCAATTGGGAACCTCAAACTAATGACTGACACGTCAGAAGCGGGATGCCCAATTTTTCGAACTTTGGCCTCGAATGTCTTGCGAGAAACGGGTTCAACTTTCTTGATACTTTTCGGGTCGATTTCAAGATCCGAGCGAGGTCTGGCCTGGCACAAAAACACACCTTCGGCAGGCCCGACGCAGGTACCCTGCCCACGAACGGCAGCCTCGCCGGATGTAATACCACCTTCGCATGATGAACAGACGCCTTTTCGGCAAGAATAAGGGATCGCGAAGCCGGCACGTTCGGCCGCATCCAAAACGGTTTCATCCTCGGTGCATTCAAAAGCGATGTCTTCGCCTGTGACAGAGATTTGATAGATCATTTTGCCCCTCCAACCAGTTTTATTGCTCGAATGACAGCCTCAGGGTCTGCGCAGTTTTTGCCCGCAATATCAAAGGCCGCGCCGTGCCCAACGCTGGAAAATAGGGTGTCAGCCCCGATCGACAGTGCCGACGCTTTTCTCCCTGCCAGCAATTTGACGGGAATATGCCCTTGATCGTGATACATCGCGACATATGCATCGAACCCGTCACGGGCCAGCATTGTGTCGGCGCCCTCGGGGCCGTGTGCATCGACGCCTTGCTCCCGCAGTTTTTGGATCGCAGGGGCGACGATACGGTTGTCCTCGTCGCCGAACAGGCCGTTTTCGCCAGCATGTGGATTGATTCCAAACACTCCAACGCGCGGTTTCGCCACTCCCAAGTCGCGCAGGGCGGAATCAGCGGCAAGCGCGGCCTTCTCAATCAGTTCCGAGGTTAACCGCCTTAACGCGCTGTTGATCCCTTCGTGAAGCGTAACGTGTACGACGCGTAGCCCCCCGCCAACCAACATCAGGAAGACGCTGTCGGGCCCGGTTTTCAACAATTCCGACAGCAAATTCGGATAACCTGAAAAGACACGCCCAGAGGCATTTACTGCCGTTTCGGAATGGGGGCACCCGATAACTCCTCGACCGGCTCCGTCGGCAAGCAACGCCAAGGCCGCTTCGACATAGGAAACGGTGGCCCGCCCGGCAGCGGCATTAACGGTCCCGGGTACGTAATTCGCAGGAGGCATTGCATTGATGACAAACAGATCGATCGTTTTCGCCGTGCTACCCCACTTGGAACGATCGGTTTGCAGGCCAAATCCGAGGGCGTCTGCGAGGGGAGCAACGATATAGTCGTCCCCCAGCAAAACAGGCCGATAACGAGGATCTTCGTGCAATGTCGCCGCTGCTTTGACCGCAATTTCCGGACCAATGCCATTGGGGTCACCAATGGTTACCAGCACCGGCTTGGTATTTGCGCTTGTCACAGTGGAAACCCGAGCAGTGTATCGACATAGCTGCTGTCAAGAACGACAATGCGCTTCATGATCTTCGCGTCGCTTTCTGTGACTTTATACCGATCAACATAGCGCCCCGTCGCATACAGGTCGGTCGGGCCCTCACGGGTAATTCTTGCCACCATGAACGAGGTTTCGGATTCTACCTCGTCACCCTCAATGCTCGAAATATGAGGTTGTCCGAGAATGTGCCGGTACGAATGCCGTTCGTAAACATTTGCCTCCAGCAGCGACAAAATGCGGTCATGCAGCATCGCCTTGCTGTCCAGCCACATCAATCCGGCCTCCAGACCCTGGGCAAAGTTGTCAGCAGACGTGATCTGATAAAAGCAGTCATCGACAAAGAACGTTGGCCAATCATAGAAATCACCGTCGTCAATCGCGTAGGCATACCGTGCCTGAACCATCCCGATGAGGTTTGTCAGCTCTGCTATTTTCTTGAAGTCGTTCACAGGCCCATCCTCCCACGATATTCGGTCCAGAACCCACGAATGGCGGCCTCTGTAATGCGATCTGTTCCTGTCTCGATTGAATGTCCGCCCATCGCGAGAACAGCGCGCTCGTCAGGCGCTCCCTTTGTTCCGCGTTGAACGAAGTTCCCGATACACCCATCTTCCATCGAAACATACCCGCCCGGTCCGATCAGGTTGGACAGCTTCAGACGCGTTTTGCGTTGCTCCGGTGTGTCGTCCTCGAACCCGATATAGGTCCATTTCAGATGCATACTGTCCGTGCCCTTGGGCAGAACCGTACGTACCGCAATCGAGTTTTGGATCTGTTGCAAAACGAAGTTCGGAAATACGGACAAGATTTGAAGAGTAATATCATCGTCGTATTCCTTGAAGCTCGCCAAGAGCGACATATCAGTCAGACTGAGATCGGAATCTGATCGAATATTCTCGTCTTTGTAGGCATTCTTCTGATCATCATCCAGCGTCTCGCCGTGATCCACACACGAATAGCTGACATGACATCCACCTGTTTCATTGACGATAATTCCACCCTTTTGCGACAGACGATTAAGCTCGAAAGTCGTGAAGAAGGTATGAAGGATGCTCGCATGGTAACTGTCCTTAGTGTTTTCGACGTAAAGCTTCCAGTTGTTGGGAAGGATTTGGGTGAAACGCCCCAAGACAACCGGTTTCCGTCCACCTAGAACACGCTCGATACGCTCTAGGACGGCTTCACCGAGATAGTCTTCGATGTCATCAACATTTTCGTCGAAACTTCCGAAGACCAGCCCATGCAGGACTGACACCCGCATTTTGCGAGGCCCCTGGTTTTCCATTTTGAAATCATCGGCGATACCACCACAGCCCTTGATTCCATCCTTGAAGGCAACCCCGATCAAATCGCCCTGAAGACTGTGTGTCCATGCGTGATAGACGCAGGTGAAGTCTTTAACGTTTCCTCGATCTTCCAGGGCTAGCAACGAACCACGATGCGCGCAGCGATTCTCGAAAGCATACAACTCTCCGTCCTTATCGCGAGTTACGATGACGGGAGTTTCTCCGGCAGAAACGGCCACGAAGTCTCCGGCCTCTCTGAGCTCGGCCTCTAAGCATAGGAAGTTCCACACAGGGCCGTGAAATAGCTTCCTATTCTCCGCTTCCAAAATATCTTGACGCTGAAAAATCCAATAAGGAACACGCGAGGCCCCGTCTTCAGTGGACCACGTTGGGCGTTTTGCCTCAGTTTCTTCAAGAGTTGCCACCAGTGTGTCTCCCATTTATGTTGACGTTCGATTAGCGAACAAGTTTCGAATAACGTACTTTTAGTCTTTACACGAGCATATTTTGGTGTCAAGACCTCTTTGAACTGGGGCGGGAGACGCGATGGGCGAGACAGACCGACCCGGAGGTCGGCTCTAGGGCGGACCTAAGTGGGCTTTGCGCTCCGAAACGCCAAAGATGTCTAACTTGTCCAGAAATGTTGGAGACCGGATATGAGCAAGCTATTGTTTTTCGCGGGAAGTAGCCGAAAAGAATCGGTCAATTCTAAACTGGCGCAATCAGCGGCGGAACTTGGGCAATCATGCGAGCCTAGTAGGATCTCTGTTACGCTCGTTGATCTTGCAGATTTTGATGCGCCGAACGTTGATGGGGCGAGCGCGACAACAGCCGAAGTGCCGGAGCAAGTGATCAAGTTCCGCGAGTTGCTGCGGGCACATGATGGGTTTTTCATAGGTTCAGATGAATACACTGGCGCATATTCATCGATATTACGAAATTTGATTGGATGGTTAGTGCTCACAAGTGGACCGGACGACACTGCGTTCAAAAGCAAACCTGTTGCCATTTGCGGGGCTTCTTCGCGCGGAGTCGGGTCTGTTCGTGGGCATCCTGCTCTCCAACAGTTATTCGTTACTCTTGGAGCGAATGTAATTTCTCAGCACATCCGGCTTGGCACCGCCGCGGGTGCATTCCAGCAAGATGGAAAATTGACAGAAAGCGTAAAAAGGCAATTGCTTGACAATGCCATTCCAAAACTCCTCTCTGCTGTTGGATAGGATATGAGGAACGTCTGATCTACCGTCTGGGCTGCCCCGATTTACGGGCAATCGGGTTTTGATTTTGCAGACGGGGACGGATTTTGGGCTCGTAGCGACAGAATCGGCAGCCCTGAGGCACCACGCCACTGTTTTTGGGCAGAGTCCGCCTCATGCCATCAGCTTTCGTCGAACAAGAAACAAGTTGTCTAGGGCGAATAGCGTAAAGAGCTGCGCGCGGTTCTTGGCGAGACCACGGTAACGGGTCTTGATGTAGCCAAACTGGCGCTTGATCACCCGGAAGGGATGTTCAACCCGGGCCCGCACTTTGGCGATGATCCGGTTGATGTCTTCATTGATGGGGTGCAGTCCACTGCCCCTTGGTGCCTTGCGCATCACACCCCAGAACTTGCCGACCCCGGAGAATGCCGTCTCTCGCGTGGCGCTGATATACCCCTTGCCAGCCCAGACCGATGTCTCTTTGCCGTGTGGAAGGTCGTCCCAGACCTGGCTGTCATGGGTCTTGGCCGTCGTGGTCTCCAAGCTGTGCACGATGCCGCTCTGAGCATCGACGCCAACATGCGCCTTCATTCCGAAATACCAGTCGTTACCCTTCTTTGTCGACGACATCTCAGGATCGCGCGCCTTCGCCTCATTCTTGGTCGAGGACGGCGCATCGATGATCGTCGCATCCACCAATGTGCCGGAGCGAAGCGTGATACCCTGATCGGCAAGGTGAGTGTTCACCTCGACAAACAGCTTTTCGGTCAGCTGATGCGTCTCCAGCAGGTGGCGGAAATTCAGGATCGTCGTCTCGTCCGGGATGCGGTCGTCCCCAAGCTCAATGCCCACGAACTGGCGCATGGCGTCACTGTTATACAGCATCTCCTCGGCCATCGGGTCGCTGAGCGCATACCAGTTCTGGAGGAAGTATATGCGCAGCATCGTTTCCAGCGGCATCGGCGGCCGTCCACCCTTTGGTCCGACCTTCGAGTAGTGCGGAGCAATCAGCGTCAACAACCGCAGCCACGGCACAACCGCATCCATCTCCGCGAGGAACTTCTCACGCCGCGTCTGTTTCTTCTTCATCGATTGGCGGAGGCCTGGAAAGGCGGGCTGCTTGGGCATCGGCGGGTACCTCTATCGTCCCCGCAACTCTACCCCATGCCGCTCAGTGCGCGAGGTTTTTCAGACTTTCTATGAATATTCCGGGTTTGTCTAAAATGGCAGTGTGATTGTGTCTTACACCCGACTCATGTCTCAGGTGAGTTGCCATGGGTTGGAAAGTTCTAGGACGTCTAACAGAAATTCCAAAAGTGACTGCTCAGAGTGATTGCGAAAGCCTGCTCGCAAAAATTTGCAAAATTGGTAGGAAATCCTTCCGCAATTGATTTGTGGAAATTCTGGCACTGGAGGCACTCATACTCATTGCAGCCACTGTATTCTGATGGTTGTCCATTACAGGCACAGCCATGGAAACCATGCCTTCCTCCAACTCGTTGATAGTAATTTCGTAGCCATCGTGTCCTACCTTTTCAATGCGTTCGCGAAGCCGCTCTCTATCTACTATTGTTGCGGGCGTGAGTTTGAGAAGCTTAGTTGTGTCCAAGTACTCGTCGAGCGTTTTTATAGATTGCGCTGCCAACAGTACGCGACCCGTCGCAGACGCGTATGCTGGCAATCGACCGCCCAATTTGGCGAGGCTAGAGATTATCCGTTCCGCTTCGACGCGGGCAACAAACACAGCGTAACCGTCCTCGAGAATTGCCAGTGAGATTGATTCATTCAACCTATCACGTGCTGCTTCGAGATATGTTTCTGCCAGTTGCGGTAATGATGCAGACTCGTAGTAGGCAGCGCCGAGTCGCAGCATTCTAGGAGTTGGTCTATACTTTGACCCTTGTCTAAATAGATATCCGGCATCCGTAAGGGTCAGTAAACATCGCCGCGCACTGGCGCGTGAGATCCCAGCGACGGCCGCTGCGCTTGCGACCGTAAGATGTTCATGACTTGACCCGAAGGCCTCGATAATCGCCAAGCCCTTGGCCAGGCCAGCCATGCCTTCTGGGGCGCGATCTTTCGAAGATGCAGGTTGCGGGGAGCTTTCATCATCGGTCATTGGGATTTGTCTACCTATTAGAGTTCGAGCTTCAAACAACTACTCAAAAGTCTGAGGCAAAACAAGAATCCGAATGCCAAGCTTTTGGGGAGTAACACATCTTCTCCGTCATCTCTATGGCAAAGTAGGCGATGTTCCCATCTCGTTAGGCGTCGAGTTTTACGCGCCGGGTCATTGGCGGTGGACCGATGCCGCCAAGGCTCGCGCGTAGGCCGGGACGTTGGAGCCGGCCGCAAGCAAGTGTTCCGTGGTAGAATGGTATGCCACTTATCCGAACCCACTTTCAAGATGGTGGTGTCTGGTCGATCAAAGCAAGCTGATTCTGCCCGCCGCCGAAAGTGACGATCAGGTCTTCGCACCCCTCGTCGTCCGTAAGGCCGCCAAGAAAGGACAAAGCCGGAGATGCCGGCGCAGGAGGTGGTGATCCCGATCACTCAAAGCGCGGTCGTGATCCAACTCGGGCACGGCACCGCAACCTTCTACCTCGGCCCTGTGATTGATCGACTAATCGAGCATCTTATGCCATCCGGAAAGCCCTTCATGGCGAGACCGCGGCACCTGTCCTGAACCCGGGCCGTGACCGGGCCAAGACTGGCTACTTCTGGGCCTTGGCGCGTGATGACAGGGAACGAGGCGACGACAACCCGCATAGCGGGATCTTCACTTTACAGCTACGCCGCCTCGGGGTCCATGCCGAGCTTGACGGATATGCAGGCTACGACCGACTGACTCGCCCCTCGCGCAAGGGCGGCGCGCCGATCACGGTCGCGCACAGTTGGGCACACGCGTGCTGTAAGCTGAGGGTTTTCGGTCGTGGTGGATCTGAGATCGCAGCCGGGAGCCTGCGCCGGAACGCCTAACTCTACCGCATCGACGTCTAGATCCGCGGACTGAATCGGATAATTATATATTATTTATCAATAGTTTACTATTAATATTAGAAGTCACTTCTGCCAAGCATACCAGAGCCGTACAGCAATGCTTAGCATGTCCTCACTTTAGCGTATCACTGAGCCACATCCCTGTCAGGTTGACTGCATTGACAACCGTTCTCGGAATCAATAATGTTCGGTATAGATACTGTGTTCGAAAAGCGAACAATAGCAAAAGGCGCTCGGAGCGTTGTCGACACGAATGGCAGTCGCCGAAGTGCAAAGTTAAACTGGGAGGAACCATGAAGAAAATTTCGTTTAGGACGGCTGTACTTGCGGCTGTTGTGGGGGTGGCTGGAGCGTTGGTGTCAGGTACTGGCGCTGTGGCGCAAGAGTTCACCCTCAAATTGCACCAGTTTTTACCTGCCCAGGCCCACGTGCCCAAAAACGTGCTGGACGTATGGGCTGACAACGTGGAGAGGGACTCTGGCGGTCGAATCAAGATTGAACGCTATCCTTCAATGCAACTCGGAGGCCGACCACCTGAGTTGATAGAACAAGTCACAGACGGTGCAGTCGATATTGTCTGGACAGTAATCGGTTATACGCCAGGTCGTTTCCCGCGCACCGAGGTATTTGAATTGCCCTTTATTCTGCCAAATGCGGAAGTCGGGTCGCGCGCCTTCTACGAAATGTTCGAAAACCAGATGAAGGACGAAGAGTTCAAAGACATGCATGTCTTGGGGGTTTGGACACATGGACCGGGGTCGTTTCATTCTTCCAAACCTATCAAAACTCTAGACGATTTGAATGGTATGAAGATTCGTGGCGCTTCTCGGACAGTTAACATGCTCCTTGAAGAGTTGGGTGCGACGCCGGTGGGAATGCCGGTCCCGGCTGTTCCAGAATCGCTATCTAAGGGCGTCATTGATGCAGCAACTCTGCCATGGGAGGTCGTGCTGAGTTTGAAAGTCCCCGAGCTTGTACATAATCATACAGAGTTCACTGGCAACGCACTTTACACCGCAACTTTTGTATTCGCGATGAATAATGCGACATACGATAGCTTGCCCGATGACCTAAAAAAAGTGATCGATGAAAACTCTGGGTTTGAATTTTCTGCTTGGGCCGGTGTCACTCAAGAAGAATATGCAGCTCCGAGCCGGGAAGTTGCACGCGAAATGGGAAACAATATTATTGTACTTGATGAAGAGCAGACCTCGATTTGGAGAAACGCCGCACAACCTGTCTATGACAATTGGGCGGCGGATATGGACGCACGGGGCTATGACGGGAAGGCCTTGATCGCCGAGGCGGAAGCGCTCATCGCGAAATACTCCGCTGCGCAATAATAGCAATGAGCTGTTGCATTGGAAACAGGTGCGTCGCCGCACCTGTTTCCAGCCGCTCGGCATATGAGATCGACCGGACCTTCTCCGTGAACCGGTTCTTGAAATTCAGATTTACGCCGATGGGAGGGGTGTAAATGACGAAAGATCGATTTTTTAAGCAACTGGCGAAAACAGTGGCGATACTAGGTGGCATTGTTTTGCTCGGTATTACTGTTTTGACATGTACGTCCATTATTGGGCGCTCGCTGATTGGTGTCGGACTGGGCCCTATCAAAGGAGATTTTGAGCTTGTCGAGGCCGGTGTCGGCTTTGCTGTGTGTGCTTTTCTCCCGTGGTGTCAGGTCCAACGAGGGCATGCGACCGTCGATCTGTTCACCAATATTCTGTCAGCAAGGATAAATCGTTGGATCAATCTTATTGCTGAGACACTTATGGCTTTGGCCATATTCGTTATGACCTGGAAACTATGGGACGGAATGGCCAGCAAGCTCCAGTATGGCGACACCACCTTTATCCTTGAAATGCCAACGTGGTGGCCTTATGCGGCCTGTTTTTCCGCAATGGTCGTGGCCTGCGTCGTGGCGATTTACCTCGTGATAGTCAGATCTGTCGAGTTGCTGACCGGAAAAACTAACACCAACCTTGGTTCAGGAGCAGTTCATTGAGTATCCTTGAAATCGGAATATGGTCGTTTCCTGTTCTGCTGATCATGATTTTTCTACGTATTCCCATCGGCTTGTCGATGTTGATAGCTGGATTTGTCGGATCATACTTGGTCACCGGAAGTTGGCTACCCATCATGTCCAAGATGAAAAATGAGACGTACTCGACTTTTTCCAGTTATTCACTATCGATTGTGCCTTTGTTTTTGCTTATGGGACAGTTCGCCACTTTGGGCGGCATGTCACAAGCGCTGTTCAAAGCGGCTGGAACCTGGATGGGGCATAAGAAGGGCGGGGTTGCGATGGCTGCTATCGGGGCTTGTGCCGGTTTTGGTTCGATCTGTGGATCGTCTTTGGCCACCGCAGCCACAATGAGTCAAGTGGCCCTGCCAGAGCTACGCCGATATGGATACTCTGGAAAGCTGGCCACTGGTACGTTGGCGGCTGGCGGAACACTAGGAATTCTCATCCCTCCGTCGTTTGTCCTTGTTATTTATGCCATCCTGACTGAGCAAAATATTGCAAAACTATTCGTCGCGGCGTTTGTACCAGGGCTACTTGCAGCGGTTGGCTATATTATCGCTATCTCAATCTATGTTCGGATCTTTCCCGATTCCGCAGGGTCGCGTGAACGTGCGCCCTACAAAGAAAGGTTTCGTTCTCTTTTAGATGTTTGGCCGGTTCTTGTAATATTTCTTGCAGTTGTAGGGGGTATCTATTCCGGTTGGTTTACGCCGACTGAGGGGGCAGCGGTCGGAGCAGCCGGAACAGGGCTACTTGCACTCGTTAATGGTGGGCTTACTTGGAAGACTCTTATTGAATCAATTCTCTCGACTGCGTCAGCTACCGCAATGATTTTCTTTATTGTTTTCGGCGCTAGTATCTATAATGGCTTCTTGGCGCTGAGCCATGTTCCTGTAGAGCTCGCAAACTGGGTCGTAGAATTGGGATTAAACCCGTGGGCAGTGCTGGTTCTGATTCTGTGTATTTACCTGGTACTAGGATGCGTCATGGATTCCTTGTCCATGATTCTACTTACCATCCCGATCTTTTTCCCGATTGTTACAGTGCTCGACTATGGATTGGGTTCCGAGGAATTTGCTTTGTGGTTCGGAATCTTAGTCCTCATTGTTGTCGAAGTGGGGTTGATAACGCCGCCGGTAGGTATGAACCTTTTTGTGATCAATTCAATGGCGAAAGAGACGCCACTTTCGTCGACGTTCAAGGGTGTCGTCCCATTCATTATGTCCGATTTGATTCGGACAGCGATCTTGGTCATGTTCCCATCGATCACGTTGGTTCTCTTGCGATTGCTATACTGACGTGAAGCTCTGATTGAAGTTGGACTGCTGCAAACTGTTTTTCCCAACCGCGCTTTGCGTTTCCGAGGCAGTTCTTAGGCGTCCGATCTGACTGAACGGCACCGCATTATTAGTGATAGATTGTGTCCTCTTTGGAAGGCGGACACAATTGACCCCTCAACGTCGTCGCGAAGCCACAGCATCAACAGTGACGCTGCGATCCGGGGCGCATCTGGAGGGCGACAAGCTCGTCGGTGGATGCTCTAAGGCAATCTGCGAGCACATTCCGTTCAACCTTAAGCGGGGCGAAGCGCGAAACGCTGATGCCCACAGGCCCGGATAAGAGCGGTGAGGCAAGGTCCACAGTAATCAGTGTTCCCAGCCTCACTTCCTCTGCCACTACCCCACGCGAAATGAACCAGAGCATGTTGGAGGACTGGACAATCTTTCTTCCTGCAGGCAGCGCGACGGTTTCAATATCACCGCGCATCTCGGGCAAACCGATGCTGGACAGATATCGGTCAACTGTACTGAAAATCACGGCACCCTTGGGCGGAAGAATAAGAGGGAATCGTCTGATTTCCACTTCGGGGTTGCTCGCGGCAATGATTGGGTGGTCCGGGCGGCAAACCAGCACGACATCTTCGATATAAAGCTGCTGGAATGTCACGCCTGATGACGTTTCGCCTTCCGGCATTCGTCCTACGACAAGATCGAGTGTTCCGTCGCGCAGCTGGTTGAATAGCAGCCAGTTTGGCCCGGTCAGGATGTGGAGCCGGACATTCGGAGCTTCCTCGCGAAATCGAAGGGCCGCCCGGGGAAGCAGATCTGTGGATGCGGTCGGCAAGGCTCCCACCGAAAGCCGGATCGTCGCACCCCCTTCCTTTACCAGCCGATCATACCCACGCATGAGTTCCGTCATTGAGGCCGCTGCATGGCTTTGAAACATCCGTCCGGCTTCGTTCAATCGCAAGCCCCGTCCGGCGCGATCAAACAATTGCGCCCCGAGAATATCCTCCAACTCCCTCAAGCTCCGCGAGACAGCTGGTTGTGTGATGTTGAGCCGGTCTGCCGCAACCGAAACGCTTTCGGCGCGCGCGATTTCAAGAAAACAACGCACGTGTCGCAGCCTGAGATGAGCATCCCAATTCATAATCAAAATGGTATCAGTTTGGCGAATAATATCAATATTCGAAAACAAAAATTATAAGTAAATTGGACCCCACAGTTGACGCACAGGAGCATTACATGTTGGACGACCGTTTTGATCGAGGCATGCAAACCCGCCGTTCTGTGCTTGGCGATGCCCATGTCGACCGTGCTGAGGCCACCAAAACGCCCTTCGATCTGCCGTTTCAGACCCTGATCACCGAAGGGGCCTGGGGAACGGTCTGGGCCGATGACACGATCTCACGCCGGGAACGCTCGATGCTTACGCTGGCGCTTCTGGCGGCGACTGGCAATTTTGAGGAAATCCCGATGCACATCCGTGCGACGGCCAACACCGGCGCGAGCAAGCAGGACGTCATCCAGGCCTTTCTGCATGTCGCCATCTATGCCGGTGTGCCCAAAGCCAATCACGCGATCAAGCTTGCCAAGGCGACCTATGCCGAAATGGAGGAGACGACATGACCCAGCCCGGAGAATTCTACCAACGCGACCGGAGCATTCAGCCCCCGGCCTTTACACCGGACTACAAGACGTCCGTGGCACGCAGCCCGCGCTACTCAATGATCTCGTTGCAGAATTCCGTCTCTGAAATCACCGGACCGCGCTTCGGCCACAATGACATCGACGCCGGCGACAACGACCTGCTGACCAACTACGCAAAGGCCGGCGAAAGCCCGATCGGCGAGCGGATCATTCTGCACGGCCGGGTTCTGGACGAGAACGCCCGCCCCATCCCCTACACGCTGGTCGAGATCTGGCAGGCCAATGCAGGCGGGCGCTACCGCCACAAGAAGGACACCTATCTTGCCCCGATCGATCCCAACTTTGGCGGCTGCGGACGCACGTTGACCGACGAGAACGGATATTTCTTCTTCCGCACGGTCAAGCCCGGTGCCTACCCCTGGCGCAACATGGTCAACAACTGGCGTCCCGCCCACATTCACGTGTCGGTATTCGGCTCGGGCTTTGTGCAGCGGCTCATCACCCAGTGCTATTTCGAAGGCGATCCACTGATCCCAATCTGCCCAATCGTGCAGACGATCCCGGACCCGGACGCCGTCGAGCAGCTCACCGCCAAGCTCGACCTGAACGCGACCGTGCCGCTCGACAGTATTGCCTACAAATTCGACATCGTGCTGCGCGGTCGCCGCTCGACACTCTTTGAAAATCGTCTGGAGGGGAACTGAAGCGTTTCCAGAAAAAGTCGGAACCGGTTTTCCGGTTCGGAAACGCGTCAACAGGAGAAAAAACATGCCTCAAGAACTCGCCTACCTGAAAGAATCCGCCTCCCAAACCGCCGGTCCCTACGTCCATATCGGCTTGGCACCAGGTGCCGCAGGATTTGACATCTACCGCCAGGAGTTGGGTCACGACATCACCGGCCGGAACGCGAAGGGCGAACGCATCCGCGTCGAAGGCCGCGTGATCGACGGCATGGGCGCACCGATCAAAGACGTACTGCTCGAAGTATGGCAGGCCAATGCCGAGGGGCACTACGCCCACCCCGAAGGCGGTGGCGACGTCGAAGATGGCTTCCGTGGCTGGGGTCGGGTCATTTCCGATTTCGAGACGGGTGAGTGGTCATTCGAAACGGTAAAGCCCGGGACAACCAAGGGCCGCAACGTGGGCACACAGGCCCCGCACCTGAACTTCTGGATTGTCGCGCGCGGCATCAATATCGGGCTCAACACCCGAATGTACTTCGGAGACGAGGCACAAGCCAATACCGCCGACCCGGTCTTAAATCTAATCGAATGGAAACACCGCCGCGCCACCCTGATCGCCGAACGCAGTGAAACGGACGGCCTGCCCACTTACCGCTTTGACATTCAGCTTCAGGGTGAGAACGAAACGGTGTTCTTTGATGTCTGATCCCTGCATCATCTGTGTCGCCATCACCGGGTCGTTGCCGACAAAGGCCAACAACCCGGCGGTCCCCATAACCGTCGCCGAGCAAGTCGAAAGCACCCATGAAGCCTTCGAGGCCGGTGCCTCCATCGTTCATGCCCATGTGCGCAACGATGACGAGACGCCGTCCTCCGACCCCGAGAAGTTCGCACGCCTGAAAGAAGGGTTGGAGAAACACTGCCCCGGCATGATCATCCAGTTTTCCACTGGCGGTCGGTCAGGTGCAGGCCACACACGCGGCGGCATGCTGCCGCTAGCACCTGATATGGCGTCCCTGTCGGTAGGGTCGAACAACTTCCCCACGCGGGTCTATGAAAACCCGCCCGATCTGGTCGACTGGCTCGCGTCCGAGATGAAGGCGCACGATGTGAAGCCGGAGATCGAGGCCTTCGATCTGAGCCACATCTTTCAGGCGGCGAAGATGCATGCCGACGGGCGGATCAAGGACACACCCTATGTGCAGTTCGTCATGGGCGTAAAAAACGCCATGCCGGTCGACCGCGACGTGTTCGATTTCTACATCAAGACCGTCAAGCGACTTTTTGGAGAAGCCACACCTTGGTGCGCGGCCGGGATAGGTGCCCAGCAATCGACGCTGAACGACTGGGCCGTGTCCTCCGGCGGTCATGCCCGTACGGGGCTTGAGGACAATGTACGGCTTGATCGCAACACGCTGGCACCATCTAACGCAGCGTTGGTGCGCCGGGTGGTCGAGCTCTGCGAGACATACGAACGCCCAGTGGCCACATGGAGCCAGGCCAGAAGGATACTGGGACTGAAGGAGGTCGCCGCATGAAGAAAGTCTACGCCACCGCATCCGAGGCCCTCGACGGGCTTTTGCGCGATGACATGCTGATTGCCGCTGGGGGCTTTGGCCTTTGTGGCATCCCCGAACTGCTGTTGGAGGCCATCAAGGAGAGCGGCGTGAAGGATCTCACCTTCGCCTCCAACAACGCTGGCGTCGACGATTTCGGGATCGGAATCCTTTTGCAGACCCGACAAGTCAGGAAGATGATCTCTTCCTATGTCGGCGAGAACGCCGAGTTCATGCGCCAATACCTCAGCGGCGAGCTGGAGCTTGAGTTCAACCCGCAGGGCACCCTGGCCGAGCGCATGCGTGCTGGCGGTTGCGGCATCCCTGGCTTCTACACCAAGACCGGTGTCGGCACCGTGATCGCCGAAGGCAAGGAAGTAAAAACCTGGGGCGGCGAGGACTACATCCTTGAGGAAGGCATTTTTGCCGACCTTTCGATCGTCAAAGCATGGAAGGCCGACGACACCGGCAACCTCGTCTTCCGCAAGACCGCGCGCAACTTCAATCCGCCGGCCGCCATGTGCGGACGTGTCTGTGTCGCAGAGGTGGAAGAGATCGTGCCGCGCGGCAGCCTCGACCCCGACAATATCCACCTGCCCGGTATCTATGTGCACCGGATCGTGCAGGGCGCGCATGAAAAACGCATCGAACAACGAACCACGCGCAAGCGGGAGGACGCATAATGCAGAGTGAAGTCAAAGGTTGGGACCGCAACCAGATGGCCGCCCGTGCGGCTCAGGAACTCGAAGACGGAATGTATGTGAATCTCGGCATCGGCATCCCGACGCTGGTCGCCAATTACGTCGGCGACAAGGACATCACTCTTCAGTCAGAAAACGGCATGCTGGGCATGGGCCCCTTCCCCTTTGAGGGCGAGGAAGACCCCGATCTGATCAACGCTGGCAAACAGACCATCACCGAACTGGCGCGCACGTCCTATTTCGACAGTGCGACCTCCTTCGGCATGATCCGCGGCGGCAAGATCGCGGCGGCCGTGCTGGGTGCCATGGAAGTGGCCGAAAACGGCGACCTGGCGAACTGGATGATCCCCGGAAAGCTGGTCAAGGGCATGGGCGGCGCCATGGATCTTGTCGCAGGCGTAGGCCGCGTCATCGTCGTGATGGACCACACCAACAAACATGGCGAGTCAAAGGTGCTCAAGGAATGTACCCTGCCCCTCACCGGAAAAGGTGTCGTCGATCTGATCATCACGAATCTTGGAGTCCTCGAGGTGGAGCACAAGGGCCTTCACATCGTCGAACTCGCCCCCGGCGTGACTCGCGAAGACATGATCGCAGCGACCGAGGCAACCATTGTCTGATGTCTGACTTTCTGACGATCCAGGGCCGCGTGCACCATT
Organism: Sulfitobacter pacificus; assembly: GCF_030159975.1. NCBI lineage: Bacteria > Pseudomonadati > Pseudomonadota > Alphaproteobacteria > Rhodobacterales > Roseobacteraceae > Sulfitobacter > Sulfitobacter pacificus. Next base: position 21,006 of record NZ_BSNL01000007.1, on the reverse strand, counting down.
TCGACCTGCGCCCAGGGACCGCGCGCGTGCCGATCGTGTTTGTCAACTCGCTTGGCACCGATCTGCGCATCTGGGACCGCGTGATTGCCGCCCTCCCTGCAGAGTGGACCGTTCTGACCTATGACAAATCCGGGCATGGCCTGTCTCAGGGCGGCGCGCGAACCATGGAAGAATTCGCATCCGATCTTGCGGCACTGATGGAAGCAAATTCTCTTGAAGGCGCAATGGTCTGCGGTGTGTCTGTGGGTGGCATGATCGCACAGGCGTTGGCAGCGTCCCGGTCGGACCTGGTCGCTGGATTGGTGCTCTGCAACACCGCACATCGGATCGGCACGCCAGAGAGTTGGGAGGAGAGGATCGCCGCGCTGGACACCACCGGCCTGGAGGCGATGGCTGACGGCATCATCGAACGCTGGTTCTCGCCAACCTTCCGCCGCGATCATCCGCAGGCGACAGCCGGGTACCGGATGATGCTGGCCCGCACCCCGTTGGCAGGCTATCGCGCGGTCTGTGCGGCCATCCGGGACGCGGACCTCACGGAGGCGACGCAGCGCCTCACCTGTCCGACGCTCTGCGTCGCGGGGACTGACGATCGGGCAACCCCGCCCGATCTCGTTCAGGCATTGTCGCAGCTTATCCCCACTGCAGGTTTCACCTGCTACGACAATGTGGGCCACCTGCCCTGCATTGAGGCCCCTGATAGGCTCGCACGGGACATCCAGACCCATATGGCGGCCCTGCCATGATCTCGGTGTTCGAACACCCATGGCTGGGTGGGCTGTTTGGGGATGACGAGGCTGCCGCCCTCTGGTCGCCAGAGGCGCAATTGGATCATTTCCGCGCATTCGAAGCGGCCCTCGCACGTGCGCTGGAGCAGAGCGGACTGGTTCCGTCAGGGCACGGAGCGGCGGCGGCCTCGGTCATCGAGACCGCAGATATCGACCTGCAAGGCCTCGCACGGGGTACTGGTACCGATGGCTTGCCAATCCCAAATCTGGTCAAGCAACTGCGCGCTGTGGCAGGCGATTATCGTGCCGCCGTTCACACCGGAGCCACCTCGCAGGATGTCATGGATACCGCGCTCTCGCTAACGCTAAAAACCTTGACCGACCTGTTGCAACTCCGGTTGAAAGAGCTCGATGCAACGCTTGGCGGACTGACTCAAACCCAAGGCACAAACGCCCTGATGGGCCGCACTCGTATGCAGGCTGCCCTGCCCATCACCGTCGCGGATCGCCTTGCGTCCTGGCGGCAACCGCTGGCATCCCATGTCGCCGCTCTGGAGGGCTTGCGGCCACAAGTTGAGCGATTGCAGCTTGGTGGCGCAGTCGGAACGCGTGGCGATTTCGGTGAAGCGGGGCCACAAATTGCCGCGCAGATCGCAAAGGAACTTACGCTTATCGATGGCCCTGTGTGGCACACGGACCGCTCGGGCGTTGCGGCCTATGCCGGTTGCCTGTCGCTGATCACTGGCAGCCTTGGCAAGATCGGACAGGACGTGGCGCTGATGGCGCAACAGGGCATCGACGATGTCACGCTGACGGTAGGCGGTGGCTCCTCGGCCATGCCGCATAAGTCCAATCCAGTTCTGGCAGAGCTTCTGATGACGCTGGCGCGTTTCAACGCGACCCAGCTTTCAGGGGTGCATCACGCGCTGGTGCATGAACAGGAACGCTCCGGTGCGGCATGGATGCTCGAATGGATGATCTTGCCGCAGATGTCTGTAACAACCGCCCGCGCGCTCACAGCCTCACAGGCATTATGCGCGCAAATCAGAGCTGTTGGGAAGGCATGAAACAAACTAAATTTCAAACCCTATGCGGGTATCGAGAGTTTACACAAAAAGCATCCAGGCCGAATAAAGAGCCAGAGAAAGGGAAGCCCGGGTGCCGGGCTTGAAAGGATAGAGAGAGTCTCTTCCGGGTCCGGCGTGACAAGGATCCCGACCATGGCCAAGACCGCAACCCGACCGAAACCCGCCAACTCGAAGAAGACCAATGCCGCCGGGCCGGCAACGCCTGACGGCGCTGCCGACATCCGGATGATCCCGCTCAACCAGCTGGAGCCGAGCCCGCTCAACGTCCGCAAGGTTGCGGCAAGCGCCAGCGATGATGCAGAGCTCCTCGCCAGCATCCGCGAGACCGGCATCAAGCAGAACCTGGTGGTTCATGCGCTGTCAGAGACACGTTTTGCGGTCGATGCTGGCGGCCGTCGCCTCAAGGCGTTGAAGCAGCTCGCCGATCACGGCGTCATCCCGGCCGATCATCCTGTGCCCTGCCTCGTCGAGGACGAGCGCAATGCTGTCCTCACCTCCGCAACGGAAAACCTCCAGCGCGCGGCGATGCATCCCGCTGATCAGTTCGAGGCTTTCGACAAGATGATCGGCGAGGGGCGCAGCGAAGACGAGATCGCCCTGAAATTCGGCGTCTCCGTCGACCTGGTGCGCCGTCGGCTCAAACTCGCCCGTGTCGCGCCCGAAATCATTGAGCAGTTTCGTGCCGGTGATCTGACCCTCGAATGCGTCATGGCCTTCACGCTGACGGACGATCATGATCGCCAACTTGCGGTCTGGAACGTGGTAAAGGGCGGCTATCACATCCATCCGCAAAGCATCAAACGCCAGCTGACTGAGTCCGCGCATTCGGCGAATTCGGCCCTGGGGCGCTTTGTCGGCATCGAAGCATACGAGGCGGCGGGCGGTGTTTTGCTGCGCGATCTCTTCGACGATCGTGCCAGCGCCCATATGGAAAACCCCGACCTTCTGGAGCGCCTCGCCATCGAGAAGCTGCAGACAGCGGCCAAACCCTTCGAGACGGCGTGGAAATGGGTCGAGGTGCATCTCTCGGTGGATTACGGCGCGTTTCGTAGTTTCGGGCGGGTCTATCCGCAGGATGTCGAGCCGGATCCGGATTTGCTGGCCGAGGAGGAACGTCTCATCGCGCGCGAGGAAGAACTGGCGGCGCAGAATGACGGCGAGGATTGGACTGACGCTGAAACGGAAGAATACTACGCCATTGAGCCGCGCCTCCGCGAGATCGAAGCCCTGCAGCGCGAACGGCTGCCTTACGCGGACGAAGATCGCGCTATCGCTGGCGTGGTTCTGACCATCGGTCACGATGGGGCTCTGCGTGTCGAGAAGGGTCTGGTGCGGCCCGAGGATATTCCAGCCGCGCCCGAGCCCGACGAGACCACCGCAGATGCAGATGGCGCGCCCTCCCCTGCCCGCCCACACGTAACGCCGCCGACCTCCTCCACGCCGGTGCCGAGCTCCGACCCGGCCGCGACTTTGCGCAAAGCGGACGGGATTTCGGCGAGCCTCGCCGACGATCTGCGCGCGACGCGCCAGCACATCCTCAGGGCACATCTGGCGGCGGATTTCGAGGTGGCGTTCGATGCGATGCTCTACGCGCTCTGCGAACAGGCTTTGGGGCGGTCCTACAACAACGAGGCGCTCGACATCTCGATCCGGCCTTTCCAGGCGCAAAACCGCGAGGTGCTGCATGCGGACACCGTTGCCCAGAAGATGCTCGAGGCGCTGGAACAGGACCTCGCCACCGACTGGATGAAGCTGGAGAAACCCAAGGACTTCCAGGCGATGTCGGCGCTGCCTATCGCGGACAAGCAGGCGCTTTTCGCCTGGGCGGCGGGTCTCGCGGTCAAGCCGCAGCTCTCCTCCGACAATCGCCCCTCCCCGATCATCGAGGAGTTCGGCGCGCGGCTCGACGTCGATGTGGCGGCTTGCTGGCGCCCGACGGCACAAAACTACTGGGGTCGGGTCAACAAGGGTCATGCGGTGGCCACGGCACGCAAGCTGATCGGAGACGACTACGCCGAGGATCGCAATCGCGAGCGCAAGGGCGATATCGCGGCTGCGATGGAGCGGGCTTTCGCGGAAACGGCGGGCGAAACGGAAGGCTTCGAAGCCGCGACGGCTGCAAAGACTACGCGTTGGCTGCCCGAGGGGATGGTGTTTGCCGGTGCGACGGAGGCCGAAGCCAAAATGATTGGCGATGCGTCCGAGGCGGAGGAAGACGACGTGCCCGCCGCAGACGGTCTGGCCGAGGCGGAGAACGATGAACCGTCGTCCTTGCCCGCCTTTCTCAGCGGGGATGCGGCCTGACGAAGCAAACACCGATCTGATTACGTCGTGAAACTAGGGCCGTCCTCACATCGAGGGCTGCCCTTTCCGACTGGCGGGTTGACTACAGCCGATATCAAATCGGCTGGCCCGTCCCGGAGACACCCCATGACCACCACACTCGACCTCGATCCCGTTCGGGAAGCCGCACTCATCGCCGCCCAGAATGACGCGTTTCGCCGCTCCATCCTCGGCACTACCCCGGTCGCCGATGCCTCGCAGGGCCAGTTCGTGATGACACGTGGAGTCGCGGCGCTTGGGATCAATGCGCAACTGGAATTGACCCGACGTGTCGCCGCCTTCGACAGGTTCAATGCCGACAGTGATCCGCAGGGATGGCACGAGATGGGCGTCATCGAGTTTGAGGACACGACGGTCTGGTTCAAGATCGACTTGTATGACGTCGATTATCCGTACGGTTCGCCCGAGCCCTCCGATCCCGAACAGACGCGTCGCGTGCTGACCCTGCTTCTCCCGTCGGAGTACTGACGCCTCCAATCCCTACTCACGGCCCCGGATCGCCCTTGCACAAAGGGCGGTCCTTTCGGGCTGGCGGGTTTCAAGGGGCGCGATACCCGCGTCCCCCCCGCAACAGGAGACCTCAGATGGCCAAGACACTCGACTACCTGATCACCCTCTATCCCGCGCATCGCGATGGCGCATTCGTTGTTACCCAGTTCCAGATGCTGGGGAGCTACCCCGAAAAGCGCATCCAGGCCGCTGGCATGGATGACCTGATCGACCAGGTGACGCAGTTCGCCATGGAGCACGGCGAGAGTTGCAGCGCCTCGGTGCGCTGCCTCGCCCCTCGCAAACCGCCCGGGTTCAAGCGCGCGACCGAGAACCTCTATTTCAACCTCGTTGATCGCACGAACGAGAAACGCGGCACCGCGGCGGCCTGAAGCCCCCCAAAGGAAGCCTCCGGGGCGGCCTGGCTGAGCGGTCGCCCTCCCCTTCCCTCAATTCCAAAGGACCAAAGACATGACACAAGAGACTGATTTCTACGCGCAGATGCTCGAATCTCAGAGACGTGCTGCCGAACAGCGGGTCGAGACCCGTGCAGCCCTTCTCACAGAACTGCGCGCGCTCGGTGTTACGAGCATCGAGGTGCAATACGAAGGCTACGGCGATTCCGGCAATGTCGAGGATGTCGTCGTGAGCCCTGACACGATCACCCTGCCAGAAGGCCTGCGACGCCGGGTCGAAGACTTCGGCTGGGACTTCGCCTATGCGCTGAGCCCCGGCTTCGAGAACAACGAAGGTGGCTATGGCGAACTGACCTGGGCGATTGAGGCGGACAAGATCGATGTCCGCCACTCGAACCGCTATATCGTGACCGACACCACCGAACACGAGGGGCTCTGACATGGCACACCCCCTCCACCACGCCGAAAGCTCGGCCCGAAAATTCGGCGGTGTTCCAGATGACTATCAGTTCGTGCACGACTGGTGACTCATCGAAAGAGCACCTGGCCCTCTTTGTCCACCGAGCCTACCGCCATCATACGGCCGGGATCTATGATGCCGAACGTCACTTCGGCCACAGCCTGACCAACAGCGCGGGCCGGGTCGTCCCGATCCGCTGGATCGGTGAGCAGCATGTGCGCGAGGACTGCCAGGGGCGTATCCCGTCGCTGGCGGACTGGCTCGGACGCATTCAGCCGGAGCCTTGGATGGCCAATGGCCGGATCGACAACGACCCGACGCAAATCGGCCGCGATCCACGCACGGCCTGGATCGAAGCAGTCGCCAATCACCAGACCATTCTCGGCTTTGAGGATTGGCTCCTGAAGGTTTCGGTCGAGCACATCCAGCATCGCCAGAACCGCGCCGCCGCCTGAATCGCTAGGAGGCAAACTCACCGATCACCAGACCACGTCCCAATCGACCCGCTCGAGCCGCAAAAGGCTCGGCGGGTCGATTGCGTTTCAAGAAAGGCAATCGACATGCATGACCCCGTTTACGAGGAGGTCCACCAGGGCCACAACATCAAGATCTACCACGACCCCGATTCTGAGAGCCCGCGCGAGTGGTGCAACCTCGGTACGCTGATTTGCTGGCACCGGCGTTATCGGCTTGGCGACGGGCACCGGTTCGACAGCCCTGAGGCGTTCCTGCGCGATATCGCGGGCGTCTCGGATCATAGTGATCTCTCGATGGAACAGCTGCGCGACCGCGCCGAGCGCAAGGCGATCCTGCTGCCCGTCTTTCTCTATGACCACTCCGGCCTCGCGATGAACACCATCGGGTTCCACTGCCCGTGGGATTCCGGCCAGGTCGGTTATGTCTATGTGACGCTTGAGGCGGTTCGGAAGGAGTTTGGCGCGAAACGCGTCACCAAGGCTCTGCGCGAAAAGGCTGAAGACATCCTGCGCGCAGAAATCGTCAGCTACGATGCGTACCTTGCCGGGCGGGTCTATGGCTATGTCATCGAGTGGGACGGCGAGGAGGTCGACGCCTGCTGGGGGTTTGTCGGCGACTATGAGCTGGACTGTCTGCTCGAGGCGCGCCGGGCGGTGCCAGCACCATTGCCGAGTCAAACACGCGAGTCCGCTGCCGCTCAAGAGCGGGCTCACCCTTAGGAACCGGCACAGGTGGTATACGCTCCCTTTATTGCGGGAATCCCAATCGGCCTCGCATTGCTGCAATGCAGAAATATCATGGCCCGGCTATTGTGCGGTCGCAGCATGACCACTATGTTTCGAATGTGATCGGTTCTCTCCTCCTCCCTGAGCCGATCCAAGCCAAACGGCGGCATCCACCTCCTCCCGGATGCCGCCTTTTTCTTTTTCAAAGCTCTTCCTGAAGGTTGTCCGGGTACGTACGGCCGCCGATCGGTCGACGACGAACCGTTTCGGATGCGCCGGCCGCAAACCGCCCAATGCTTAGGCGAGCTGCTATTCCTTCAAACTGACAAGGGCTTGCGTAGTAGTGCCCACAGCTCCATCCCCAGATTCTGTGGATAACTTTCCGCTGCCTGAGCGGAGATAAGCAATCCCATGAAAGAGCGAGAGGCAGGGCGGGAGGGGTGACCCCTCCCGGGTGAGAGAGTGCGCTCGGGGCTCGGGGCCAACCCTCAACCCCGGAGATTGCCGATGAACGCTCACCCCCATTCCGTCCCGCTTGCGCCCGAGCCGGAATCCTCTGCCCTGCACGAAGCCTCGTGCTTCGCCCACAACCTGATCCAGGCTGCGAGAACCCTCGTCCCCTTGTTCGAGGCGGGCACGTCCATCGACGCCGCCGCCCTGCGCGCCGCGATGGAAGAAGCTTTCGGTGCCAGAGACACCAGTGGTGCCTGGGTCTGGAAGGACGCCTATGAGGCCGCAGAGGTCGCTCAGATCCTGATGCTTACGCGATACGGTGCGCTGATGCAGCGGCAGGCGGCCACGCCGCACGCCTTCCTCAGCATGACCGAACGTCTCGCCGGTCTGGCCCCGTCACACACGCGGCGCTCTGAAGACAGTGTCCGACTGCAACAATTTTCGACCCCTCTGCCGCTCGCGGCCATCGTCGCGCAGGTGGCGGGGTTTCGGGATGACGACCGGATGCTCGAGCCCTCGGCCGGCACAGGCATGTTGGCGATCTTCGCCCGGATCGCAGGCGCTCGCCTGGCGCTGAACGAGCTCGCTGAGACCCGCCGCGCCCTATTGGGACAGCTGTTTCCAGATGCCGTGATTTCGGATCACGATGCCGCGTCGATCGACGACCGGCTGGATCGGTCGATCACGCCCTCTGTCATCGTGATGAACCCACCGTTTTCTGCGGCCAACCATGTCGAGGGTAAATTCCGGCAGGCAACCAGCCAACATGTGCTCTCCGCCCTGGCGCGCCTCGCGCCTTGTGGGCGGCTTGTTGTCATCACCGGCGAGAGCTTCCGCCCCTCCACGAAATCCTTCCAATCGACGTTTCAGCGGATCACCTCAAGTGCCGATGTGGTGTTTTCCGCCGCGATCGATGGCAAGGTCTTCGCGCGGCATGGCACCACGATCGACACACGGCTGACGGTGATCGACAAGCGCGCGGTCGACGAAGCTGAGACCGCGCCAGGCGACATCGAGGCCACCTATCATCCGATCTGCGCTACCACAGCCGATCTACTCGCGTCAGTTCTGACCCACTGCCCCGAGCGCCGCAGCCCTCCGCACTGCCCCACCAGTACGGCCCTGTCGGCTCCAACCACTTCGACCCGCACCAACTTGCACGCCCTTCGCAACGCCGCCCGCAAGAAAACACGTGCGCTCGCCGAAGAACGCGCGAGACACCCGTTCGACGACATCGAAACGGCACCACTCGACTACCTGCCGAAAGCCTGGAGCGACCCCGAAGGTGCGCTGCAGGACACGGTCTACGAGGCCTATGACCTTCAGGCGATCCAGATCGACGTCGCGGCGGAACACCCAACCGCGTTGGTGCAATCCGCCGCCATGGCCTCGGTGCCACCGCCCGTCCCGACCTATCGGCCGATACTGCCGAAGAGCCTCGTTTCAGACGGCCTTCTCTCCGCGCCGCAGCTCGAAAGTGTCATCTATGCGGGCAACGCGCACGAGACGCATCTCAAGGGCTGGTTCAAGCGCGGCGAGATCGAAGGTCAGCTCATGGCGGCGGCCGAGGGTGATGAGGGCGCCTTTCGCCTGCGCAAGGGCTGGTTTCTGGGCGATGGCACGGGCTGCGGCAAAGGACGTCAGGTCGCGGGCATCATCCTCGACAATTGGCTGCAGGGACGCCGCCGCGCGGTCTGGGTCTCAAAAAGCGACAAGCTCATTGAAGACGCGCGGCGCGACTGGATGGCGCTCGGCGGGCGCGAAAGCGATATCGTGTCGCTCTCGAAGTTCCGCCAGGGGAGCGACATCCGCCTTCCCGAAGGCATCCTTTTCATCACCTATGCCACGCTGCGCTCCGCTGAACGCGAGGGCAAAGCCTCCCGCCTCGATCAGGTGACGTCCTGGCTCGGCGAAGGGTTCGATGGGGTCATCGCTTTCGATGAAAGCCACGCCATGGCGAATGCCACCGGCGAAAAGTCCGACCGCGGCGACAAGAAGGCCTCGCAGCAGGGTCTTGCGGGTCTCGCACTGCAGAACGTCTTGCCTGATGCGCGTGTGCTCTATGTCTCGGCCACCGGCGCGACGGTCGTCGGCAATCTCGCCTATGCTGCGCGTCTCGGGCTTTGGGGCACCGGGGATTTCCCCTTCGTGACGCGTGCTGAGTTTGTCGCCGCGATGGAGGCCGGTGGCATTGCCGCCATGGAGATGATCTCGCGCGACCTGAAGGCGCTCGGGCTCTATCTGGCGCGGTCCCTCTCCTATGCCGGGGTCGAATACGAGATGCTGGTGCATGATCTGACGCCCGCCCAGGTCGCGATCTACGATAGCTACGCGGATGCCTATCAGATCATCCACAACAACCTTGAGGCCGCGCTTCAGGCCTCGGGTATTTCCTCCGAGACCGGCACGTTGAATGCCCAGGCGAAATCCGCCGCGCGCTCGGCTTTCGAGAGCAACAAGCAGCGCTTTTTCAACCATCTCATCACCGCCATGAAATGCCCCACGCTGATCCGCGCCGTTGAGGCGGACCTGGCGGCGGGGCATTCGGCCGTGATCCAGGTGGTCTCGACCAGCGAGGCGGTGATGGAACGGCGCCTCGAAGACATCCCGCCTTCGGACTGGGACGACCTGCAGGTCGATTTTACGCCGAGGGAGAACATCATGGACTACCTGATGCACAGCTTCCCGACGCAGCTCTTCGAGCCCTATACGGACGAGAATGGCGATCTGCGCTCGCGTCCCGCCCTCGATGGCGACGGTAATCCGATTATCTGCCGTGAGGCGGAGCGGCGGCGGGATGATCTGATCGAGCACCTGGGTGCCCTTGCCCCGGTGCAGGGCGCCCTCGACCAGATCCTTTGGCATTTAGGCGGGGAGGCGGCCGCCGAGGTCACGGGGCGCAAGCGGCGCATCGTGAAGACGCGCGAGGGACGGCTCAAGGTTGAGAACCGCCCCGCCTCCTCCAACCTCGGCGAAACCCAGGCCTTCATGGATGATGCCAAGCGCATCCTGATCTTCTCCGATGCGGGTGGCACGGGGCGCAGCTACCATGCCGATCTCGGAGCAAAGAACCAGCGCCTCCGGGTGCACTACCTGCTGGAGCCCGGCTGGAAGGCCGACAATGCGATCCAGGGGCTGGGACGCACCAATCGGACTAACCAGGCGCAGCCGCCGCTCTTTCGACCCGTCGCGACCAATGTGAAGGGCGAGAAGCGCTTTCTCTCCACCATCGCGCGCCGCCTCGACACGCTAGGTGCCATCACCAAGGGGCAGCGCGAGACAGGCGGGCAGAACATGTTTCGCGCCGAAGATAACCTCGAGAGTCCCTACGCCCGGGCGGCGCTGCGGCAGTTCTTCTACAAGCTGCGCGCGGGCAAGATCGACGCCTGCTCCTACGCGAAATTCCAGGAGATGACCGGTCTGACGCTCGATGAGGCGGATGGCACGATGAAGGAAAACCTGCCGCCGATCCAGCAGTTCCTGAACCGCTGCCTGGCACTCCGGATCGACATGCAGGACGCGATCTTCGAGGCCTTCGGTGGGTTTCTGTCGGCCATCATCGAAGACGCGCGCCAGGCGGGCACGCTCGATGTCGGCCTCGAAACCCTGCGCGCCGAAAAATTCGAGATCGTCGATCGCAATGTCATCTTCGAGCATGAGGTGACGGGGGCGACGGCCACCGCCCTGACCGTGGAGCGGACTGATCGAAACGATCCGCTCACCCTGCCCCGGGTCAAACAGATCTGCACTGATACAAAAGGCGCGACGCTCTGTTGGAACAAGACCTCCAAACGCGCGGGCCTGATGGTGAAGGCGCCGGCCTTCATGGATGAGGACGGCGTGCCGATCCTGCGGGTGAAACTGCTGCGACCCATGGCGACCGAGATCCTCGCGCTTTCCGACTTCTCGAAATCGCACTGGGAAGAGATTGATGATGCGATGTTCGAACAGCTTTGGCAGGCCGAGGTCGAGGCGGTGCCGGAGTTCACCACCTCCAAGATCACGCTGATCTGCGGGTTGCTGCTGCCGATCTGGGACCGGCTGCCCGCCGACAACATGCGCATCTATCGCCTGCAGACCGAGGATGGGGAACGCGCCATCGGCCGTCTCGTCAGCCAGGAGCAGCTCTTGAACGTCTACGCGCGGCTCGGGCTTGATTGTCAGATCGAGATGACGCCGCAAGAGGTCTTCGACGCGGTGATGGAGGCTAGAACCACCCTGAGCCTGCTCGGCGGCTATCAGTTGCGCCGATCAGTGGTCATGGGGCAGCCGAGGCTCGAGCTCATCGGAGCGTCGGGCACGGCCCTGCCCGGTCTGAAGGCGATGGGCTGTTTCACCGAGGTGATCCAGTGGAAGACGCGGGTGTTCATCCCGGTGGACGGCATTGACGTTCTTGCACGGGTGCTCGCCGCACATCCGGTTGGCGCCAGCGCTGCGGATGCCGCAGCATGAGCGCGCGGCGCAGTATCGCGGACCTCTCGGCCGATCTGGCAGACCGGGCCGAGAGTTTCTGCCGCCAGTATTTCCCCGAGGGGCGCAAGCAGGGCAACTATTGGCAAGTTGGCGACACCACGGGCGCAAAGGGTCAGAGTCTCGCCATCCGGCTGCACGCGCAAGGTGGCCGCAAGGCTGGGTCCTGGACCGACTATGCGACGGGTGAATATGGCGATCTGATCGACCTGCTGCATGAGCGACTTGGTTCTGTCACGCTCAAGGAAACGCTGAGGGAGGCCCGGTCCTTTCTCGGCGAGGCCCCCTGCCCTGTCGTATCTCGTGAAGCCCACAGGGCTGAGCGCCCGGATACAGCCTCCGCCAAACGCATCGCCCAGGCGCGCAAACTCTTCGCCGCGGGCAAGCCGGTGCTTGGCACCTTGGCCGCCACCTATCTGCACGGTCGCGGAATCACACGTCTTGGTCCGGCCCTGCGCTATCACCCGCGGGTCTTTCTGCGGCAGGGCGAGGACGACGCCGATCCACCGCGAAGGGCCCCTGCCCTGCTCGCAAAGATCACCGACAATCGCGGCCAGGTCACCGGATGCGCGCGCACCTACCTTGACCCGTCCACCGGCGGCCTGGCCGAGATCGAAAGTCCGAAACGGATCCTTGGGCAGCTGCACGGCCATGCCACCCGCTTCTGGTCCGGCTCGCCTCGCACCGAACTCATCGTCGGCGAAGGTCTCGAGAACACCCTCTCGGTCGGCACTGCTCTCCCCGAGTTCGATCTCGCCTCCTGTCTCACCGCCACCCATCTCAGCCTCTTCATCCCGCCGCCGGGGATCCAGCATATCTGGATCGCGCGGGACAATGACAAAGCTGGGCGTATCGCATCAAAGAGACTGCGTAACCAACTGGAATCGCTTGGAATTGCCTGTGGTGATCTCGTGCCGACCATGGGCGATTTCAACGACGATCTGCGGGCATTTGGCAGAGATGCGCTGCGCCGTTCTCTGCTCAAGGCCATGAGAGTACAAGGTCTGGAGATCAAGGACGGGTGACCGCCACCCTCCCTGGGGATGTCCGACAGGGCAACGGTTCCACTAGTTCGATCTGATCCCGTTTGGAAAAGGGGAGCGATGGACCAGCGGGTCGGTGCTGAGTGCCCCTCGCCCGGGCAGCAATGCGCCCCGAACCAGAAAATTCCCCTGAGCCTGCGGCTCATTCCTCGCGGGGACAATTTTCCGGCCCGCGGCGCATTCTCCGCTGCGCTCCGATCCTTACGGATGCGGCCCGGTCGCCGCCGGTCCTGGTATCGCCCCATCCAAATCGGGTCAGATCAAACAGAGGAACCAGACCATGCCCCATCAGACAGACATCCAAGAGGAGACCGGCGTGACCTCCGCCATCCTCGACCACCTCGCACTTCACGGCGCAACGCCCGTGCCCGGCGAGACCGATCATCGCCCCCTGCCCCAGCCCGACGAGGTCGAGCTCGCCATGGCGACGCTTTTCGACACCACCATCGGCCTTCTCACCGGCAGCCAGTTGGAAGACAATCTCGAAGAGATGCTTTGGTCGCTCACCTCGATTTTCCATCGCCGGCTGACCCATATCCAGAAGCTCCTCGACGACAATGAGTTCGAGGTCCGGGAAAGTCTGGCAATCCAGGACGGCTCCGAGGTCGCCTCGGTCGAACTCGAGCGCCTCCAGTTGATCGGGCTCAAGCTTTGGGACCATCGCGACGCCTTCGAGCAGATGCGCGATCTGGCCGTGGACCACTTCTCGGCCGCCACCGGTTCACCCTGGCTGCCCCGCACCGGATCCAAGGTCTCGCATCGCGGCCTCACCTCCGCCGTGGTGGACAGCCGCGCCTATCTCTCGGCCAAGCGCCGCAAGGAGACCGAGGTGCACTGCCCCGAAGGCACACGGATCGCCTTCTCGGGCGGGGACTATCAGGCCTACGATTTGATCTGGTCCGTACTCGATGCCACCCACACGAAATACCCGGACATGGTGCTCCTGCACGGCGGCACACCCAAAGGCGCCGAGATGATCGCGGCCCGCTGGGCAGATACCCGTGGCGTCACCCAGGTGGTCTTCAAACCCGACTGGAAGAGCCACGGCAAGGCCGCCCCCTTCAAGCGCAACGACAAGATGCTCGAGACCATGCCGCAGGGTCTGATCGCCACCCCCGGTTCGGGCATCACCGAGAACATCGTCGACAAGGCCCGCAAGCTCGGGATCCGCATCAAGAGGATCGGGGCTTAGGCCCCGGTTCACGCCCCGCGCAAAAGGTCCTGCACGACAGAAGGCTTCTTTGCGATCAATGCCAGCAGAACCTGTGCCGGGCCTGTCGGCTGCCGGCGCCCGTGTTCCCAGTTCAGCAGCGTGCCTTTCGCGACGCCAATGCTCTTGGCGAACTCTGCCTGGGACAGGCCAGTCCGTTGCCGAACTTCGGCGACATCGACCTCCGCCACGGAAACTTCATGCACTTTCGCGCTTGCTAAGTCGCCATTCGCGAAGGCCAGAGCCTCTTCTAGGCCCTTGGATACGGATTCAAATGCACTCATGTTGCGTCTCCATATTTCGCGACAAGCGCCTTGCTCATCTCTACCGCCGCGGCCTGTTCGGTCTTCGACAGGATGGCTTTCTCATTCTTGGCGAAGACCGTGATAAGGAAGATCGGCATATGGGTCCCGCCAAAGACATACACCGTCCTGAAGCCGCTACTCTTGCCGCTCCCCTCTCTCGGGATGCGGACTTTGCGTAACCCTCCACCAAGAGAAATGCCCGCTTCCGGATTGGCGGCAATGAAGTTGATCGCCGCCTCACGCTCCTGGTCCGACATGATTGCCTTGGCGCGCCGTTGGAATTCGGGCAGTTCAACCACTGTCTGCAATCGTGTCATCTTTAGTCCCATATAGGTTTCGGCGACGTATGTGTCAATGACGTATAGCTTGCGGGCCGGAAGAGCAAGTCGGCAACTGCTGCCAGAGCCTGCCGGTATGCCCGGTCAGTTGTTATCGGCGTAACTGTCCAAATGTGCCGTCGCATAGGCAGATTGATCCTACCAGCCGGGTTGTCATTTCGTGAGATTGGACTGTTGCGATGTCTCGTGACGGCCCGGCCTTTCGCTCCACGCTCTGATCATCTCGAGTACTCGTCCGAATCGTGGGCGCTTCAGGGAGGACATTGGGCGCGGCAATGATCCCGGGGGATGCGGCTTTGACGTCTGGGCTATGTCTTATCTCCGGTGAGTTTAGAAGTGAGCCAAGGTTCACGGCCTCTCCCTCGGCTGTTCACCCACCTTCCTTCATGGCCAGGGCGCTTCTCTTGATGTGCTGCGCTGCATGACATGCTGGTCGCAGCTGTCGTCCCGTCCACAAAGGTTGTCGCCGGTCTTTTTCCCCTGACCCTGCGGGCCATTCCGCGCGCAGCAAAAAAAGACCGGCGTCTGCCCCTCTCCGCTGCGCTTCGCCTTTGGTGTGGCCGGGCCTTGGCCAGCTGCAAGGTGACCATCATTGCAACGCAAACAAGGAGAAGAGCAATGACCACGAACTGCATCAAATTCACCAGCGCCGACATCGAAACCGCCAAGGGCGTAGGCTCCATCTCGACCCTGACTTTTGATCTCGACATCACGGTCGAACCCGTCGCGAGCACGAATCCGATGGCCCCCACGCACCGCGTCCTCGGCCGCTCCCCGCGCGGCAAGCTGGTCGAGTGCGGTGGCATCTGGAAGAAGCAGAACAAGGAGACCGGCGCCGACTACTTCATGCTGACCATCCGCGACCACGGCTTCAACGCCAACCTCGGTAAGGCCGCGAACCAGGACGATCTGTCCCTGCAAGCCGTCATCCCCTGGGGGCCGAAAGACGCCACCTAAGCCAAAGAATCGGCCGGGTTGCTCCGGCCGATTTCCATCCTTTCTACTAATATCTGTGTTTCAGGCTGCCTTCCGCCGATGCGATTTGATTGCCACAATTGGCTCGGCTTAAGAGCTTCGTCCCGCCGACGTTTTTTAAACTTACGACGCAAGCCACAGGGTCCCTCGTCTCGATTGGAAAGCGAACTTACAGAAAAGTATCGGCAGTTTGACAGCCGTGCAAATCGATAAATGCCTTTAATAGCAACACTGTAAGCGTATACGTCGCGCGAACTGCATGATCAAATGTGGGCACGCGCGTGCGAGGAAATCTAGATGTTGGGCTATGGTGTGACTAGGTCACTACCTTTTGCGACGCCACCTAACGTCAACATCTAGGCGGGTCAGAGTTGCGAGCAGAGCAATAATCGTTGTGAAGACTCATTTTTCCGTGTAGATGACACTTTAAAGAGCGAATTCGCTGAAAAAGCGATATTTAGAGGGCGGGCAGATGAGAGAAAGGTCTTTTGAGGCTGATACGAAGGATCAACCCTTCGATGAGATCATTCTCCAACAGGGGGAGCTGATCTCTGATCGCCTCAACATGTTGCGGCAAGAACAGTATCCTCCGGACGCTCAAAAAGGTCTACGTCAGTTTTCCTTGGCGGAAGTTGCCTACTACCTTGGTGTAACGCAGTCGACAATCAAGAAGCTCCACCTAGAAGGTAAGGGGCCCGATCCCGAAACCTCGTCGTCGGGAAGGCGTAGTTATTCAGCCGAGCAAATGCTCGAACTGCGGGCGTATTTGGACAAGCATGGTCGGCCTGGAAAGCGGCGGTATGTGCCCCATCGGCGTGAAGGTGAGGAACTGCACGTAGTTTCTGTCGTCAACTTCAAAGGCGGGTCTGGAAAGACAACTACTGCGGCTCATCTGGCTCAGCATTTGGCGCTGAAAGGGCATCGTGTACTGGCGATCGATCTTGACCCGCAGGCATCACTGACAGCTCTGCATGGTATTCAGCCGGAGCTCGATAATGTTCCATCGCTCTACGAGACGCTCCGCTACGATGATCAACGCAAGCCAATTACCGAAGTAATCCGACCAACGAACTTTCCTAACCTTGATATCGTGCCTGCAAGTTTGGAACTTCAAGAGTATGAGTATGATACCCCCGTTGCGTTGACGAGCAGCGACCCCCACGAGGGGCGGCTTTTCTTCACTCGGATCTCTAAGGCGCTCGACGAAGTCGATGATCGCTATGATGTCGTGGTGATCGATTGCCCACCGCAGCTTGGCTATCTCACGTTGACCGCACTGACAGCCTCGTCGTCAGTCATCGTCACCGTCCACCCACAGATGCTGGACGTTATGTCGATGAGTCAGTTTCTGCTCATGCTTGGCGGAATCATGAAGACAATACGAGACGCTGGCGCAAACATGCGACTGAAGTGGTTTCGCTATCTGGTCACCAGGTTTGAACCCACTGATGGCCCTCAGAAGCAGATGGTCGGCTTTCTGCAGGCGATGTTCCCGAACCAGATGCTTACCGCGCCTGTATTGAAATCCACGGCGATCTCCGACGCTGGGATTACTAAACAGACGCTCTACGAGGTCGAGCGCTCCCAGTTTGTTCGCACAACTTATGACCGGGCAATCACTTCACTGAACGACGTGAACGATGAGGTTTCAGAGCTGATCCACAAAGCATGGGGGCGCGAATGACGACGTCTTTGACAGCCGTGCAGATTGAAAGTTTTGACAGCCGTGCAGACAGCCATTTGTCGAGAGTGTTCACGGCTATGATTGCCCAGAAGGAGACAGCTTGATGGCTCGTAAAGACCTCCTGAAAAGTGTGATGGCCAGTTCTTCCGAGCAACCGAAGGACTCTGGCCGATCAGGCTATGCGATGCGTGGCGCATCAAAGTCCATGAAGGTCTCGATTGACAGTCTCGCCGAAAATTCGAAGCGCTTGCTCGAAGGGGAAACCATCGTCGAAATCGATCCCCAATTGATCGATGTGTCCTTCGTCTCGGATCGTCTCAGCGACGACGACGAGGCCTTCAACGAGCTGAAGGAGTCGATTGCAGCTGGTCGCCAGGACACTCCAGTACTACTTCGCCCACACCCGGATCTAGACGGTCGCTATATGATCGTCTTCGGCCATCGGCGTGTGCGCGTGGCGTCAGCCCTTGGCCGGAAGGTTCGCGCTGTCGTCAAACCAATGGACGATGTGGCGCACATTCTCGCCCAAGGGCAAGAGAACACGGCGCGCGCGGATCTCTCATTCATCGAGAAGGCGCTATTCGCAAAAAGCCTCCTTGATATGGGGCAGGCGAAGGATGTGATCCAGTCGGCGCTGACCATTGATGGAACGCTGTTGTCGCGCATGTTGTCTGTCGCGCAGAACATCCCGAGGCATGTGATTGAGCGGATCGGTCCCGCCAAGCAGATTGGCCGTGACCGCTGGGAGGATTTCAAGAAGCTGGCTTCGGAGCCTGCGAACCAAAAGGTCCTTGAAGGTGCCTTGAAACTCGAAGGGTTTCACGAGCTGGATAGCGATGCAAGGTTCGAGCTCCTGCACAGCAGACTGGCAGAGGCGGGCAGGACACCCAAGCGCGGAAAGACGCGCATGGCACCCAAGAAGCGTACCTGGACCGCCGGCAAAGGCCGCATCAAAGGGGTCATCGGCCGATCCGGAAGGGCATTCAGTATTTCGCTGACAGCACAGGATTCAACCGAGTTCGGAGACTTCCTCTCCGGTCGACTGGATCAGCTCTACAGTGAATTCCTCGCAACAAAAGAGGAGCAGTCGGAACAATGATCTAGGCAAAAGAAAAGCCCCCAAGCAGCGTGGCCTGAGAGCTAATCTGAAAAGTTTGGTCGCTTAGAAGATACCTCTCCCACGAATCACTGTCAACGATGAACGCTTTCGAGCGAACGGCTTTCTTTTGCCTCCACATAACCGGAGGTGAGATACAGGCATGAAACATACAGGTTGGCGCAAGCCGACACCGGGTCTTGGGGTTGCTGAGCAGCTTGCCCAAGCCGGTGAACGGGTAGCAGTACCCAAAACACGGGCATTTGTCGCGCTCAAGCGCGTTGGCGCGCATATCGGCCTGAAAGCCGGCGACATGATGCTCCTCGATACGCTCGGGGCCTTCACGCAGGCCCAGGACTGGGAGGAGGGGCAGCGTCCGATCGTCTGGGCGTCGAACGCCTATCTGATGGAGCAGACGGGCTTTTCCCTGTCGGCACTCAAACGCCACGCGCGGCGACTGGCAGAGATTGGCGTGATCTCCTTCCAGGATAGCCCTAATGGCAAGCGGTGGGGCAGGAGGGACGCCGAGGGGCGCATCGTCGAGGCCTACGGCTTCGATCTGTCCCCGCTTTCGGCCCGTGTCGAGGAGTTCGAGGATCTCCAAGCCGAGTTGCAGGCCGAGCGCGAGCGCTGCCAGCGCCTGAAGCGTCAGATCACGGTGGCGCGCCGGATGATCCGTGCGCGGATCGAGGCGGCTATTAGCAACGCGCTGCGTGGGCCTTGGAGCCAATTCACGGGGCTCTTCGAGGAGCTTCTGGACCGACTTCCGCGCCGTCACGAAGCCTCCGAACAGCTTGCGCGGCTGTTCACCTGGTTCAAGGAGCTTCAGGGGCGTGTCGAGGCGGCGTACCTCAAAGCGACTGGTGTGGTGAAACCTGTGGAGAACACCGGTAATAATGATGCCCAAGTCATGGAGAAGACTCAAGAAATGAACCCCAGGAGGGCCATTTCCGAACCTCATATACTAATTACAAATCAACTTAATCCTGTAATTAGTAATTCCTCTGAAAAAGAGGAAGCGGCGGCCGTTGTACCCAATGCCCCACCCGAAGAGCGGGTTAACAGGGATCTGGAAGACTGGGTGGCCGAAGTGCGCAAGAAACGAACGGCGCTCGATCTGCCGACAATCATGCAGGCCTGCCCCGAATTCGCATCCTGGGCGCGCAATATGGGCGGGTTCCTGAAGGATTGGGGCGATTTGCACCGGGTTGCGGGGCAGCTCAGGCCGATGATCGGGATTTCGGAGCATGCCTGGAATGTGGCGCAGGACCGAATGGGCACCCAGGTGGCCACGGCCGCGTTTGCGCTCGTCTTCGAGAAGCACAGCGCGGGTGAGGTTTCCTCGCCGGGCGGCTATCTGCGCGGCATGGTCGAGAAGGCCGGGGCAGGGGAGCTGCATCTCGAGCGCAGCTTCTACGGCAGGCTCAGCGGGCAGGCGGCGTGATGGAGCAGGGGGTCAGAGACCGGCGGCCTTGGTCAGGTTCACCCGGAACCGATCGCGGCGACGCTGGTAGCGGCGGGTCAGCTCGGCCGAGGCGTGTCCGAGCTGTTTCTGGACGTAGCGCTCATCGACCTCGGCCGAACTGGCGAGACCGGCGCGCAGGGAGTGGCCGGAGAACAGCGCCAGGCGATCCTTCTCGGGCAGGTCCGACCGGATACCCGCGTCCAGAACCGTGCGCTTGATCAGGCGCGCGACGTGCTTGTCGTTCAGCCGCGCATTCAGGGATTTCTTTCCATCGCGGGAGGTCCGCACGAAGACCGGTCCGAAGTCGATCTTCGCGAAGTGCAGCCATTGCTCGAGCGCGTGCACGGGGCAGGTCTGATCTTTCGATCCCCGGCCAATCTCGACTTCGCGCCAGCCGGTCTTTGCATTTAGCGTCAGCAGCGCGCCCTTCTCCAGGATCTCGATTCAGCCGCCGGAATCCGGCGTGTCGTCTTTATGGGCGTCAAGGCTGACGATTTCCGAGCGGCGCAGACCTCCGGCGTAGCCGAGCAGCAGGATTGTGCGATCCCGGAGCCCGCGCAAATCATAGGGCAGGGTGGCCACCATCGCGAGGATGTCTTCCGCCAGGATCGCTTCCTTTTGCATCGGCGGGCGCGCATGTTTGCGCTTGATCCCGGCAAGCACTGTGGCGATGTGCCGGTTCTTGCGATCGAGAGTAAACCCCCGTTGCGCGTAGTTCCAGGCGAGGCCCGACAGGCGGCGGTCGATGGTGCTGACCGATAGGGGTCGGGATGCCGACTGCGAAGGGGAGGGGCCCGATCCGGACGCCAGATTCGCAAGATAGAGCCCGATCATTTCCGGTGAAGGGGGCAGCGGTTCCGCGCCTTTCATCCGGCACCAGCGCGCGAAGTGCGTCCAGTCCTTTGCATAAGCCTTCAGGGTGTTGTCCGACGCTGCCGCGCGCGCATAGTCGCGGGCCCTATCGACCAGGTGATCGAGCGTGCCTGAGCCCGCCACATACGCGGGCAGGGCGATCCCATCGCTTCTGTCTTGACGGCTCTCGTCGCCTTGAGCATCATCAGACTTACCAGAGTGCGATGACATCGAATTCTCGTTGTCTGAGTCCATTCATTCCCCGAAAATATGCTAATTTTGAGTGTCGTTCTTGTTCCATGAGTGGACACTAACGTATTGATATTATTGTGTTCATGTTCTTGTTTCATTCCCGGATTATAGTTTCATTATCGGACATAAGACACTTA